>JAFZPL010000003.1 GCA_017550355.1 Oscillospiraceae bacterium
GCTCGTTCATCATCGAGCTGAACGACGCGCCGCGTGCAGGCGAGGAGGTCATCGGCAGAACGACAGAGCAGTACAAGATCTTCAGCGACAGCTACACGATCTCGCTTGACACGCTCCAGAAGGCGTGGGAGGGCAAGCTGGAATCGGTGTTCCCGTGCCGCATCAAGACCGAGTTCCGCACGGTCGAGGCATATTCCGCACCGGCAAAGTCGCACGCAAAGGCAAGCATCAAGACCGCGAAGCCGCGTGTGCTGATCCCGGTGTTCCCCGGCACGAACTGCGAATACGACACCGCAAGAGCCTTTGAGCGTGCGGGCGCAGTGCCGGAGATTCTGGTCATCCGCAATCTTTCCGCATCCGCGATCGAGGAATCGGTGCAGGCTGCGGTGAAGATCATCAACAATTCCCAGATGATCATGCTGCCGGGCGGCTTCTCCGGCGGCGACGAGCCGGACGGTTCCGGCAAGTTCATCACGGCATTCTTCCGCAATCCGAAGGTGACGGAGGCGGTGCATACGCTCCTCAAGCAGCGCGACGGTCTGATGCTCGGCATCTGCAACGGCTTCCAGGCACTCATCAAGCTCGGTCTGGTGCCGTTCGGCGAGATCACCGAGATGACTGCGGATTCCCCGACGCTGACCTTCAACACGATCGCACGCCACCAGAGCATGATGGTCACGACGCGCATTGCATCGAACAAGTCGCCGTGGCTGGCTGCATGCGAGGTGGGCGACCTGCACTCCATCGCGATCTCGCACGGTGAGGGCAGATTCATCGCTTCGGGCTCCGTGCTGAGCCGCATGGTGCAGAACGGTCAGATTGCAACGCAGTATGTGGATCTGGACGGCAGACCTTCGATGGATATCCGCTTCAACCCGAACGGCTCGATCGACGCGATCGAGGGCATCACTTCGCCGGACGGCAGAGTCCTCGGCAAGATGGGCCACAGCGAGCGTATCGGCGACATGGTCTGCAAGAATGTGCCGGGCGCAAAGGATCAGCACATCTTCGAGAGCGGCGTGAAGTATTTCGCTGACTGATATAACAAAGACCGCGTGTACCGGAAACGGTACACGCGGCTGTTTTGTTGCTTACGGCGTCGATATTGCAGCGCCGAGCTGCTGCACGCACTCAACTATCGTTTATTGAATGGGCAGAGTTTTTCGGAGAGTCTCAATAAAGAACCGCGCCCCGAACTGGCATCGGAGCGCGGTTTTGGTGTTCAGAAACGGTTCTTGTAATCGGCGAAGGAAAATGTGCGGAGGATCTTGCAGTTGCCGTCCATTTCGCGGACAGCGACGGACGGCATCGGGATGCCCGTATACATTTTCGCTTTGGTGAGCGTGTTGATCGCCATGTCCTTGAACACGAGACGGTCGCCGATCTGGAGCTCCTCGTCGAAGGAGTAATCGCCGAACACATCTTCCGGCAGACAGCTTCTGCCGCCGAGACGGTAGGTATGCTTCAGCACATTCGGCTTGTCCGCGCCGATCAGCGGCGGGCGGTACTGTACTTCGGTGATATCCGGTGCATGGCAGGCTGCGGAGGAATCGAGAATCGCGATCTTCATGCCGTTGTCGATGATATCCACGACGGTGGTGATGAAATATCCGGCCTCCCAGACGATCGCTTCGCCGGGCTCAAAATAAACCTGCAGGCCGAAATTTCGCTGCAGCTTTTCGACGCAGCTTTCGAGCTTGTCGAGCCGGTAGCCCTCACGGGTGATGTGATGGCCGCCGCCGAGATTGAGCCACTGCATCCGCGGGAGGATCGAGCCGAATTTCTCCACGATCGCATAGACGAGGTATTCGAGCGCGTCCGCGTTCTGTTCATAGAGCGCGTGGACATGCAGGCCGTCGATGCGGCGGATCTGATCCTTCGGGAACTGCGCGAGCGTTGTGCCGAGACGGGAATAGGGCGCACAGGGATCGAAATCGTCCGTCTGCTGCGAAAGATATTCCGGATTGACGCGCAGACCGATGCTGATGCCGTTGGAATGTACCTGACCGGCATAGCGGGCGAGCTGCGTGGGAGAATTGAATGTGATGTGGTCGCAGAGCTTCACAAGCTGGTCGATTTCCTCCGGGAGATACGCCGTTTCAAAGACATGATTCTCGCCGTGGAAGAAGTGATGCGCGATCTCTGCCTCATAGAGCGAGCAGGATGCGGCGCCGTCGAGATAGCGGGCGATCATGGAGTAAAAGGCGTAGGACGAGAACGCTTTCTGCGCAAACAGTATTTTACAGCCGGAACGCGCACGCAGGCTCTCCAGCAATGTGAGATTCGATTTCAGTTTTGCTTGGTCGATGAGGTAACATGGGGTGGGCAAGGCTGATTCGAGCATGGTGTTCCTTCCTTTCTTACATGATGTGATACACATAGTTATTATAGCACACTTTCCGGAAAAAAGCAAGTGGCACAGGCGGGCATTTTTCATGCGTGCAGCGATTACAATTTTGTAATTATCCCGATGCTTCCGGATAAATATGTTATACTATGCATACGCGGTGCTGCGTTCACGCATCGGAGCATTTCTCCGCGCAAACGGACACATTCCGCCGCCGGTTCATAATAATATCCGGTCTCGTTTAAAAAAGATTATATTTCCGTTCACAATTTGTTCACAATTTGGTGATGGGAATGTGATATAATCTAAATATCTACCCGCTATAAATGAAATATATTGCGGGAAGCAGAAGATTTTGTAATTTTATGGAGGTGTCGGTCATGCAATTTTTCAGGAAGCAGTTTGCTCTGGTCGCAGCGCTTACGCTGTTGTCTACGGGCACTGCCGGCGGCTTCCCGGAACAGGTGTTCCGGAAAACTGCGGCACAGGAAAGCATATCTGTTCTGGATTTTGCAGAAAAGCTCTCTGCGCAGAAGGCACAGCGGAGCACAGATCAGGATTTCACAGAGCTGCGGTTTTCCAAGCGGAAGCAGCAGATCACCTGTGACGGCAGAGCGTCCGGTCAGAAGGCGGGCGGTTTCTGCGTCGTGGACGGTGAGCTGAAAATGGAGGCGGAGCTGCCTGCAGACGGTGTCCGGCAGGGCGCAGGCGTGCAGAATGTGCAGCAGTACATCTCACTGGCAGATGCGAAAAAGGCCATCGGCTGTGAGGTGGAAGAGAAGGACGGTGAGATCATTGTGCGTTCGCCGTTCCAGTCCGCAAGACTGCTCGTCACGGCGGAGGGCAAGGTGGATTCCCGCGGCGCTGTCAGTGTGACGGAGGGATACCGCGATCTGCATGTATTCCAGTACAATACGGCAGCGGAGGCATATACCGCATATCAGGCGCTCAAAAATGATCCCGCGGTCAGACTGGTCGAGCCGGACAGAATGATCCAGGCGGCGGAAGCTACCGAGGAGGACAAAAAATACATCGGCCCGACGGAGCGCTGGGGCATTGATGCGATCGGCGCCGATTCCTACCGCGACTGGCTGCGCTCGGTCAAGACCGATCTGCCGGAGATCCGTGTTGCAGTCATCGACACAGGTCTGTATGAGGATCATGCATGGATGAAGGGCAGAGTCGCACCGAACGGCGCGGCATTTGTCGAGGGAACCGATGCATCCTACAATGACGAAAACGGTCACGGTACGCACTGCGCGGGCATCATCGTTTCGTCGACGCTGGAAAACGTCAAGATCCTGCCTGTCCGTGTGCTGAATGCATTCGGCGGCGGTACGCTGCTGCAGATCTATCTGGGCATGATGTATGCGCTGGAGCAGGGTGTCGATGCGGCAAGCATGAGCCTCGGTGCATTCGGCGAGTCCGGCTATTTCAATGAAGCTGTGCAGAAATTCGCGGAGGCGGGCATCCCGCTGGCGATCGCTGCCGGAAACGAAACGATGGATGCGAAATATGCCACGCCGGCAATGTGCCCCTCTGCGTTCACGGTTTCTGCGGTCGAGCGTGATCCGGATCATGCGGGCAGCTACCGTCTTGCGGATTTCAGTAACTTCGGCAAGGGCATCGACTTCTCCGCGCCGGGCGTGGATATCGTCAGCTCGATCAATCAGGGCGTGAACAGCACGGAGGAAATGAGCGGTACCAGTATGGCAACGCCGTATGTCGCCGCCTGCATCGCCGACCTGCTGAGCTATGATCCGGAGCTGACGAATGAGCAGATCTACAACTATCTGAAAGCAAACGCGACCGACCTCGGTGAGCCCGGCTTCGACGAGTCCTACGGCTGGGGCATGGTCAACCTGAAAAACTTCCGCTTCTCCGAGAAAATGACTGCGGCACCGTCGTTCAGCGTCTCGGCGGAAAGTGACACCGAGGGCGACAGATATTCGACGCCGGTCACTGTGACGCTGAAAACCGAAGACACTGCTGCGAAGATCTATTACACCGTTGACGGCACCGATCCGACTGTGGAATCGGGTACGCTGTATCAGGGCGAGAAGATCAAGGTCGACCGCTCCATGACGATCCGCGCGATTGCCGTGGAGGACGGCATCCCCAGCAGCGTGGTCAGCAAGGTGTTCCAGTCTGCGCTCGTGGTGACCGATCTGGAATACAACGGTTATGCCGATTTTGAGCAGACGGCGGACGGCGAGCAGAAGGTTCTGATGCTCGAGGGCGCACAGCATGTCACGCTTCCGAAGGACACGTTCAGCACGGACAATGTGATCTATTACACGCTGGACGGTTCGGAGCCGACACCGACACACGGCCTTAAAACAACGGTCGGGAAGGGCATTTATCTGGATGAATCTGTGACGCTGAAGCTGCGCTGGCAGGATTCCGACGGCATGCTCAGCGATGTCGCCGACTTCAAAGTGAAAGTGACAGCATCGGCTCCGGCATTCTATCTCGAAAACGGCGTTCTGACGATGGAGGCAGGCCTCAATGCGGAGGCGATCTATTACACGCTGGACGGTTCTGATCCTGTTCCCGGCAAGAGCACGCGCTATTCTACCGGTCTGCTGCTCGACAAGACGACGCATGTCCGTGCGATCGCTGTGTCCGGCAAGGCAGTGAGCGAGATCGCGGATTATGCAATGATCGTCGGCGGAAAGGATATCGCGGACGCAATCAAGGTCGAGGACGGTGTGCTGGTTTCGTATTCCGGCATCATGTCTGAGCTCGATCTCTCCAAGGAGAGCTTCACTTCTGTCGGCAAGGAGGCATTCAAGGGCAATGTCTTCCTGGAGACGGTCACGCTTCCGGCATCCTGCACGAAGCTCGGCGACTATGCCTTTGCGGAATTGCCGCGGCTGGAGACTGTCAAGGGCGGTGCTGTGACCGCGATCGGCGAAGGCACGTTTATGAAGTGCTGGGGGCTTGTCAATCTGGATGCTGCACTGACGGAGATCCCCGCCAAGGCGTTCTGGAGCTCGAATATGCCGCTGAAGAACGCAAAGATCAAGAAGATCGGCGACTATGCGTTCTACGCAAACGCTGAGGCGCTGTACAAGAAAGATGCGATCGTCTGGGAAGAGGTCGAGTCCATCGGCGATTATGCCTTTGCGGACGAACAGGACCGTCCGGAGTATTTCTATGAAAGAGGCTGGATCGAAGCGCAGGGCGAACTGAATCTCAAGGCGCTCAAATCGCTCGGCAAGCATGCATTCGACGGCAACATGAACCTCAGCCGGCTGATCCTGCCGGACAGCATCACAGAGCTGCCGGAGGGTACGCTCCGGAATGCGTGCTCTCTGCGCGAATTCCGTGCAGCCGGTCTGACTGTGCTCGGCGATGAGGCAATGGCATTCACGCCGATGAATCCGAACGGCATTGCAGTCGACTGGTCCAAGCTGACCGCGCTCGGCAAGAAGTGCTTCCAGAACTTTGTGCTCGGCAGCGATGCGGAATTTACCGCGCTGACGGAGATCGGCGACGATTCGTTCGGCAATTCTGACTGCAGACGTCTGCTGTTCCCGGCGGTCAAGACCTTGAAGACCGGTTCGTTCGTGACTCCGCTTTATGCAATAGCGATCTATTTTGAACATGCGGAAACGATCGAGAAAAATGCGTTCGCATTCCCCATAAGCTACGAGGATGATGATGCATACTGGAGAAATATGGGCACTGTGCGCTATATTGTGTTCGGCGATGCACTGAAAACGGTCGATCCCAGCGGCATTCCCAGAGAGAGCATGTATACCATCGGCAATCTGGCGGCGCCGGCAGGTTCCCTGCTGCATACTCTGTATGAGAACTACCCGCGCAGTGAGACGCCGTCGCTCGATATTGTCTGCGATACGGAGATTCTGAATCACGAGTATGTCTATACCAGAAACATGCCGCAGTTCGGCACCTGTGAGCTGTATGCGATCCCGCTGGGCTTCGATATTGACCTGCAGTGGTACGAGATCGACGAAAGCAGAGGCGGCCTTGTCAACAACGGCACGCTGATCAAAGGCGAAACAAACAATACGCTGGTTGTGTACGGCAAGGAAGCCGGTCTGAAGAACTATGCCGCCTATATTGTCAAGGACGGTGCGATCGGCAGATTCTCCGGCACAAAGTCGGTGCGTGTGGTACCGCTGGAATCTGCCGGAACGCTCGATGTGAACAAGAACACGGTGCTTGATTTCTCCGATACGGAAACCATGGACGGTGTCAGCTACCTCTGCTATGCCTTCACACCCGAAGCGGACGGCACCTATTACTTTGAACGCGCCTATAATAACGAGCTCAGCATCTCAGATGCGGACGGGAAAAATGTTCCGGCTGAGCAGGTCGCTTACGGCAGATTTGCGGCAGAGCTCAAGGGCGGCAAGACCTACCGGATCATTTTCAGCAACTGGATGTCGAATATGCTCGACTCTGTCTGTGTGGAGTCTGCGGAAACCTTCGGCACGCTCAAGGATATTGCACTGGGCGAGGCGGAGTCCGTTCCGGAGCAGATCTACAACGGCACGGCACCCGCACCGGCGATCCACATGCTGTACGACGTTACGTACAACTACGATCCTTCCACCGGCGACTGGGTACGCACAGCCGGCAGCGAGCTTGAGGAGGGCAAGGACTTTGAAGTCCGTTATGAAAATCACCCTGTGGATGGCTACGGTCTCGCCTATGTAACAGGCATCAACGGCTACAAGGGCATTCTGACCGTGCAGTACAGCATCGCACTGCATACCGACTATTACCGTGCGCTGACCGGTCTCTTCCTCAACAAGCCGGTCACGGTGAAAGGAAGCAGCGAGACGCAGGAATTCGTATTCTGTCCTTCTGCGACGGGATCGTACAATCTCCAGATGTTCTACAATGAGGAACAGCTCAAAGAAGTGTTCCGCGACAATACATACTGGGTGGATTCGGCGGAGATGAATGTCTACAACGTCACCGGCGGCAAGCGGGAACTGGAGTATGCGGACGATTTTTATTTTAACGGACTCGGTCTTCCGATGATGCTCAGTATTCCGCTCAAGAAGAATAATTGGTATGTGGTCGAGATCACCCCGGACTACGTGGATCCCGAACGCGGCAGAATGGTGGATGCATCGCTGGAGCTTTCAAAGGCGAACGACGAAAATTCCCTCTGGAATGCGTATACGGACGAGAGCTTCTCGATGAACTCCTTCTACTATACCGGTGAACCGATCGAACCGGATCTCATGCTCCGCAACTGGATGGATGAGCCGATGATCAAGGGACAGGATTACACGGTTTCCTTCTTCCACAATGTTGAGACAGGCACGATGGCGGCAGTTGCAACCGGCATCAACGGCTACAAGGGACAGGCGCTGTATACGGCAGAAATCCGGTACGACAACTGGAACAATCTCGGCAATGTCCAGACGCTCCGCCTGGGCAAGCCCGTCACAGTGAAGGACGGCTATCAGAGCTATTATTTTGAGCTCAAGGAAGACAGCTATGTTTCGATGACGCTGACAGGGGAGGCATCCTTCAAGGGTATGCTCCAGAATCAGGAATCCTTCTTCGGCGAGGAATACTGGAACAACTATCTTGCGTTCGATCAGACCAGCTTTAATTCCAAGACGCTCGACGAACACGGCAATGCACATGAGGGCAGATTCCTGCCGGCAGGCAAATACTTCATGGCAATCTCTCACAGCACCGGCGAATATCAGCTGCAGCTGGATATCGGCGACAAGGTGCCGGATCTGAACAATGCAGTCATTGAGATCGAGGACTGCCTCTACACAGGCGAAGCGGTCAAGCCGGCGATCACGGTGCTCTATAACGGCAAAAAGCTCACGGAGGGCACGGATTATGAAGTCCGCTATCCGGAGGATATGATCAACTGCGGCGCACACCTTATCACGCTGAACGGTATGGGTGAGTATGTCGGCACGGTGCAGTACAGCATGAACATTCTGCCTGTGCAGTCGCTTGCAAACGGTCATGTGCTGAAAGAGGGCACGACGGCTGCAAAGATCACGAAGGAAGCGCGTGTGATCTATTACGCATGGACGCCTGACAAGAGCGAATACACGATTGCTTCGGATGAAATCATGGACAAGAGCATCCGCGTTTACGAGCCGGATGCAGCAGGCAAGTATTATATCACATATTCAGTGGAAGGGCTCGGCTATCAGGCATACCAGCTGAAGGTCACGCCCGGCAAGACCTATCTGGTGACAGCATCGTTCGTTTCGGAGAATATCGAGCGTGATCTTTCGTTCACGCTTCGGAGCGGCGGCAGACTGATCGAAGAATGCGCGCTGGACGGCCCGGAGGTCGTGCAGGTCAAGAGCAGCATCGAGCCGGTCAACGAGCTGCCGGAATACCGGATCCTCGACGGCGACAAGGTGCTTGAAAAGGGCAAGGACTATATCGAGATCTTCCACGAGGGCAATACTGAGTTCGGCAGAGCGCGTATTCTTGTACAGGGTATCGGCAGCTATATCGGCGAGATGACCTATGATTATCTGATCGCGCCGAGAGAGCCTGTGGATATTGTAAAGAGCCTGGAACGCGAGGAAATCAAGCTGTATCTGGATGAAGCTGCCTACTATGAGCCGATCTGTCCGGGCTACGGCTACTGCAGCCGCTTCACGGCACCGGCAGACGGAACGTATTATCTCACCCTCCCGGAGGCAGGAATCAACGACGCATCGGCATTCGTCTTTGACAGCAAGCTGAATCTTCTGCCGGCAGATACGAAGAAGGTGACGCTCAAGAAGGGCGACTGGATCGCAATTGCGAGCGTGACAACCTACGCAGAGCCGGAGACGAATCTGATGTTCGGTTATGAGATCGCGGTGACCTCTGAGCCGGGCGAGCACTATATCACGATGAACGGCATCACATATCTGGCCGGAAAAGACGGCTGCATGATCGTCAACATCGATACAAACAGCGAGTTCGGCGGCATCATGCTTCCGGAGTCGGTCTATGACGAGGCATACGGCGGACAGGTCACAGTGAGAAGTCTGGACGAGGATATGTATGAGGCACTCGGCAGACCGGTGCTCTTCTGCACGAAGGACACCTCGGCTTACGAGTCGATCCGCGACAACTACTTCTACAAGGTCGTGCTGATCGACAGCAAATCCAAGCTGAAGGGCGATGTCAGCGGCGACGGTCTGATCGACGACAATGATGCGGACATTCTCCAGCGCTATCTCACAGAGCTGAACGGAATGGAATTGCCGGCGTTTGCGTATGCAAATGCAGATATGAACGGTGACGGCAGCGTGGATATTCTGGATGTTTCTGCGATCCTCGGTTATGTCGCCGAAAACGCCAACGGCTGAGGAATACAGGCGGTGTCTGTATCCTGAATCATTACAGTGCCCGACTTGCGGCGGCGGTCTTTGGACTGCCGCTGTGAGCCGGGCGCTCTGTTTTTAAGAAGACGGGGAATGCAAAATCGCCGGCGCGGGCTCCGCGCCGGTTTTATTGACATTATGTCGATTTTGTGGTATAATACAAATATATGAAAAAATCCTGCATTTCACAGGAAAGGAAGTCAA
>JAFZPL010000110.1 GCA_017550355.1 Oscillospiraceae bacterium
CCTATTCCCGCACGGAGCGTCTGCTCGATGATTTTGCCGCGGCGCTCTCCATTGCCGATATCGTTGCGCTGACGGATATCATGGGCGGCAGAGAGGAGAACACGCGCGGCATCTTCACCAGAATGCTTGCGGAAAAGATCCCGGACTGCATCTGGTTCCCGCAGGATGAGACCGAGCCGGAAAACCAGACACGCAAATACAAGAATTTCGATGACGTATGCGATGCTGTCTGCAAGACCGCGCAGGCAGGCGACCTCATCATCACACTTGGCTGCGGCGATGTCAACAAGCTCTCCAAGCAGATCGCGGATACGCTCCGGGCTGCGGAAAAATAAGAGAAAGGACGATCATCATGCTGAATGAAAAAGCGATGCAGATCTATCAGTTTATCCGCACACGCATTGACAGCGGATATGCTCCCACCGTGCGCGAGATCTGCTCGGCGCTGGATATCAAATCCACCTCCACTGCGCACCGTTATATCAAAATGCTCGTAGATGCTGGGCTGCTCGATAAGATGGACGGTTCCAACCGCGCCATTCGCCTGCACGGCCACTGTGCGCAGAATGTTCCGGTGGTCGGCACGGTCACAGCGGGCGTCCCCATCACCGCGATCGAAAACATTACAGAATATATCAGCTATGTACCGAACAAGCATCATGAGGGACAGCTTTTCGCGCTGAAGGTGCGCGGGGAAAGCATGATCAATGCCGGCATTCTGAACGGCGACACGGTCGTTGTGGAGCAGTGCAGCACTGTTGAAAACGGCGCGATCTCTGTGGTGCTGGTGGACGAAGAGGAAGCAACAGTCAAGCGGTTCTTCAAAGAAAACGGCGGATACCGTCTTCAGCCGGAGAACGACACAATGGAGCCGATCTTCCCGGAAAAGGCGCAGGTGCTCGGAAAAGTTGTTGCGCTGTTCCGGTATATGGATGAATAAAGAGAAAGGAAGCGAAACGATATGCAAACAAGAGTCAAGGTCGTACTGTGCGGCAAGGAGTATATTCTGGCAACGGAGGATTCTCCGAGCTATGTCTATCAGGTCGCAAAAACACTTGAAAAACGCATTTCCGATATCACCGAAAAGGATCCCCGCATTTCACCGCACTCCGCAGTGATCATGGCGGCATTCTCCACAATGGACGAACTGACCAAGGCAAATAATGCGGTGGAAGTGATCCGCACACAGCTCAAGGAGTATGTGGATGAAGCGGGACAGGCACGTCTTGCACGCGATGCCGCACTCCGCGAGATCGACACGCTCAAGGCGAAGGTCGAACAGCTCGAAAATCTCCTGAAGCTGCACGATCTTAAGCAGTCGGCGCAGGAAGGCAAAGCGCCCCGCCAGCCGGAAGATGAGAGCGACGATGCCGGAAAGCAGCTTCCGCTCGATACTGAGGAATGAGACCGGAGCTTCTCGCACCCGCGGGCGGTCCGGAGTCGCTTCTGGCAGCGCTGCGGTGCGGTGCGGATGCTGTTTATGTCGGTGCTGCGCAGTTTTCGGCACGCGCCAACGCGGAGAATTTCTCCCGTGACGCGCTGGCGGATGCGGCGCGGCTCTGCCATCTGTACGGCGCAAAGCTCTATCTCGCCGTAAATACGCTCCTGTTTGACAGCGAATTTCCCGCGCTGAGATCTCTTGCGGAAACGATCGCGGAGATCGGCGCGGACGGCTGCATCGTGCAGGATCTGGGTGTCGCGGCCAAGCTGCATGCATGGATCCCCGCGCTTCCGCTGCACGCATCCACACAAATGACAATCCACACGCCCGCCGGACTCCGCTTCGCAAAGGAAGCAGGATTCTGTCGGGCTGTTCTGGCAAGGGAGCTTTCCGAGAAGCAGTTTTCGGAGATCTGCGCAGAGGCGCGGCGCATCGGGATGGAGACAGAGGTGTTCGTCCACGGCGCACACTGTATGTGCGTTTCGGGACAATGCTATCTCTCCGCAGCAATGGGCGGCAGAAGCGCGAACCGCGGATGCTGCGCACAGCCCTGCCGTCTTCCGTTTACCGCCGATGCCGGAAAGCCCGACTATGCGGCGCTGTCGCTCAAGGATATGTCGCTTGTGCGGCATCTGGAGACGCTTGCGGAAATGGGCGTCGATTCGCTGAAAATCGAGGGACGGATGAAGCGTCCGGAGTATGTTGCGGCGGCGGTGTCAGCCTGCCGTTCGGCGCTGGACGGCGAAACGCCCGACCTCGCCCGCCTGCAGGCTGTGTTCTCCCGCAGCGGGTTCACGGACGGCTATTTCACGGATATTCGGCGGAATATGTTCGGAACGCGCCAGAAAGAGGATGTCCTCGCTGCGAACGATGTGTTCCGCGATTTGCGGGAAACGTACAAAAAGCCCCGCAAATGCTGTGTTCTGCGCGGACATTATACGATGCCTGAGGGACAGCCGGTTTCGCTGACGGTTTCGGACGGCACGGATACAGTGACAGTGACCGGTGAGATCCCGCAGACGGCGCAGAACCGCCCGACGGATCTGTCTGCGCTGCAAAAACAGTTTGCCAAGCTGGGCGATACAGTCTACGAGCCGGGCGAGGTCACGGCAGAGATCGGGGAACAGCTGATGCTGCCCGCGTCGGCGCTCAATGCCCTGCGGCGGGATGCTGTGTCCGCGATGGACGCACAGCGCGTGAAACGGAATACACCGGAATACCGCTTCTGTCCGGATGCCGAAACGCCGCATCAGGCGCCGATCCGAAATATGGAACCGCGGTTCCGTTTGCAGATCCGCCGGCTCGGACAGATTGATCAGATCGCGGATTTTGCGGATGATCTGGATGCGCTGCTGCTGCCGCTGAATCTGCTGGAAAAGTATCACGAGGCGCCGCTGCTGCCGCCGGAACGGACATATCTCCTGCCGCCGCGCTTTGTCTGCGATGAGGCAAAAAATATGCAGATGCTGAAAAATGCGTATGCACTCGGCTATCGGCATCTGTGCTGCGGACATCCCGGCGATCTGATCCTCGGCAGAGAGCTCGGCTTCACACTGCATGCCGCATTCGGCATTCACCTGAGCAATGCCGCCGCGGCAGAGGTGCTGGCAGGGTTCGGCATCGCAGACGGGCTCTGTGCGCCGGAAGCCGCAAAGCCGGTCGAGGCGCCGTTTCCGGTCGGAATCTTCGCATACGGCAGACTTCCGCTGATGCTGACGCGGAACTGTCCGGTGCAGGCACAGGTCGGATGCAGACAGTGCCGCCACCGTCTCGCAGACCGGAAGGGTGCAGCGGTCTATGTCGATTGTACGCGGTATACGGACAGCCCGGATTATGCGGAGCTTTTCAACGCCGCGCCTGTCTGGCTTGCCGACCGGCCCGATCTGCTGCGTGCGGATTTCGGACTGCTCTCCGTGACGGATGAGTCGCCGGAGGATGTGCGGCGCGTGCTGACGGCATACCTCCGCGGAACGGACACCGCACCGCCGGCGCAGTTCACGCGCGGACTCCGCATCAAACGATGAAAATGAACGGTGATGCTTGACAAATCAGGCGCATTGTGCTAAAATAGGAACAGACGGCCGGGGAGTCCGGCAGACAAAAGATAGGAGGAAAAATGTATGCTCAATTTGATTACGCTGCTGGCTGCGGGTGCGGTTCAGGCGGGTGATGACACGCCGATCGGCACCTACATCGTGATTGGTGTCGTGGCGCTTGTGATGATGATCGTCGCTGCGGTGCTGAGTGTCGTTTCCAAGAAAAAGAAATAAGCAGAAATGATCCGCGTGTACAGGCTGTACACGCGGATTTTTCTGTGACTGCGAAAACAAAATAAAACGCCCGACGTACAGCGGCTGCCGCTGCAAATCGGGCGTGTTTCGTATTGTATTACTTCTGGTAGAGACGGTTGCTCGGGAACTGCGGATCGCATGTGAGATTGATGCCCAGGCGCTTGAGCGTGCGCTCGTCGATTTGTGAGAGGATCACCGTGGAATGCATCTCACAGCCGCGCAGCTTGGAGAGCATCGACATTGCGATCTCCGCAGTGGGGTTGGTTGCAGCCGAGATCGACAGCGCGACCAGCGTTTCGTCCGTATGCAGACGCGGGTTTTCGTTGCCGAGATGGTCGGTCTTGAGGTGCTGGATCGGCTCGATGACGGTCGGGCTCAGGAGCATGATTTCGTCGTTGATCTTGCCGAGCGTTTTGAGTGCGTTCAGCAGCATCGTGGAGCACGGTCCCATGAGGTCGGTCGTCTTGCCGGTGATGATCTTGCCGTTCGGCAGCTGGATCGCCGCTGCCGGTTCGCCCGTGCGCTCTGCGATCGTCCGCGCCGCAGCGATCACGGGGCGCTCCTCCTCTGTCAGCTTATCCTGCTGCATGAGGAGCTCCAGCTTGTAGACGGTATCCGGTTCCGCCTTGCCCTGCCGCACATCGCAGCGCGCACTGAAAAAGCGCCGGATGATCTCCTGCCGTGCCGCAGCCTGTGCAGCCTCGTCATTCACGATGCAGAAGCCGGCCATGTTCACGCCCATATCCGTCGGCGACTGGTAGGGCGATTTGCCGAAGATCTGCTCGAACATCGCGTTCAGTACCGGGAAGACCTCCACGTCGCGGTTGTAGTTGACCGCACGCTTGCCGTATGCCTCCAGATGGAACGGATCGATCATGTTCACGTCGTTGAGATCCGCCGTTGCCGCTTCATATGCAACATTAACCGGGTGCTTCAGCGGCAGATTCCAAATGGGGAATGTCTCGAATTTTGCATAGCCCGCATCGTTTCCGCGGGTGTGCTCCTGATAGATCTGCGAGAGGCAGACCGCCATTTTTCCGCTGCCGGGGCCGGGTGCGGTCACGACAACCAGACGGCGCGTCACTTCGATATAATCATTCTTGCCGAAGCCGTCCTCAGAGAGGATCAGCGAGCGGTTCGAGGGATACCCCTCGATCGGATAATGCCGGTAAACGCGGATGCCGAGTGCCTCCAGACGCTTCTGAAATTTCTCCGCTGCGGGCTCACCGGTGAAGCGCGTCATGACCACGCTGCCGACGTACAGTCCTTTTTTGCGGAAAATACCGATCAGGCGCAGCACATCGGTATCGTAGGTGATACCGAGGTCGCCGCGGATGCGGTTCTTCTCGATATCGGAAGCGTTGATCGCGATCACGATCTCCACGTCCTTTTTCATCTGCAGGAGCATGCGCAGCTTGCTGTCCGGCTGGAATCCAGGCAGCACGCGGGATGCATGGAAATCGTCATAGAGCTTGCCGCCGAATTCGAGATACAGTCTGCCGCCGAATTCCGCGATGCGGTCGCGGATATGCTCCGACTGCGTCTTGATATACTGGGCATTGTCAAATGCAAGGCTTTTCTTTTTCATACCGATCCGTTCCTTTCTGAAATCCGCGCTGGTCAAAAAACAATCATACATATTATAGCACAAAGGCGGCAGACTGTCAAGGAAAAATCGCATCATTCAGTGCATCGGAAATCAGTTTTTCATCCCTTCGGAGAGAGCGTGCGCATCATTCCCTGAAAGGCGCCGATCACGCGGTCGCACCAGCTGTCAAAATCCGGATCAGCACGCTGAAATTCCGGATGTGCGAGGATATGTTCCACTGTACGCCGGATGCCCTGATCCGCACGGACGGTCGCGCAGAATCCCGGCACGGCGCGTTTGATTTTGCTGTTGTCGAAGATCACGGAGCATGCCTTGTCGCCGATGAGGCTGCCCTCCAGGTCATAGCTGCTGACTGCCGCTAGAAAATCCGACGGGATATGGACGGCGTTCAGTTTCACGCCGAGTGTGTCAGCGATGATCTGATAGATCTGGTTCCATGTCAGGCTTTCGTCAGATGTGATATGATATGCCTGACCGATTGCATGGAGATTGCCGATCAGCCCGCAGTATCCCTTCGCGAAATCACTGTTGTGCGTGATCGTCCAGAGCGAGGTGCCGTCGCCGTGAATGATGACGGGCCTGCCCTCTGTCATGCGCCGGATCACCTGCCAGCTTCCGCCGTTTCCGTGCACGCCGAGGGGGACGGAGCGTTCATCGTAGGTATGGCTTGGGCGCACGATCGTGACGGGAAATCCGTTCTCGCGGTATGCCTTCATCAGAAGTTCTTCGCAGGCGATCTTGTCCCGCGAATACTGCCAGTACGGATTCACAAGCGGCGTACTTTCCATGATGATGGGGGAGGAAAGCGGCTTCTGATATGCCGACGCCGAGCTTATATAAATGTATTGCCTGGTCTTTCCCTGAAAGAGCCGGATATCCCGCTCGATCTGTGCCGGCACAAAGCCGATGAATTCGCCTACCGCATCGAATGTCATGCCGGAGAGCAGCTTCCCCGCCGCTGCTTCATCGCTGATGTCTCCCTGCAAAATATGCACATGTTCCGGGAGTTCCGCCGTCCGGCTGCCGCGGTTCAGCAGAAAGACATCGTGTCCCTCCGCGCAGAGTTTTTTTGTCACAGCCATGCTGATGGTACCTGTTCCGCCAATCAGCAGAATTTTCATATGATCGCCTCCGTCGTAAATATTCGTTGTATAATATACAACATATTACTATTATAACAGATCGGAAACAGATTTGCAAGCCCTCCGGATTGCCGTCCGGATCACTGTCACCGGAATGAAATCAAAATGTCACAAGACTTTCACTTGACAATTTTGCCGAATTTGTGTATAATGTATTAGGAGCAGAGCAACGATGAAGATTTTCATCCAGAATTTTACGGGTATTTTTGAAAGGAGCCCTTTGTTATGAAAACATCTAAGCGTATTACAGTATTGCTCGCGGCAGCTGTCCTCGCACTTCCGATGGCATCCTGCGCGCACGGCACCGTCGATGACCCCGGGACAACCGGCACGACCGGAACTGCCTCCACGGGCACGACCAGAGACATGTCCAGTGAGGCAGCTGCACTTGAGAGCCAGATCACGATCGGCCCTCAGGGTGATATCGATGCAGGTCTCTTCTTCGTGGACAACCCCAATTCCGCAGACAACCCGCTGTACGGTACGGAGCCCCCTGTCGTCACGACCATGATCGGCGAGGACGGCAAGGCGTACGTCGCAAAGACCGATATCAACGGCACCAATGTCACACAGGCTGACGGCGCGCTCGCAACGGAGCTCTTCACCGGCACCGTGGTTTCCGCAAGCTATGTCGAGGACTATGTTCCGGACATGAAGACCTACCTCTCCATGTGGATCGACACCTCCAAGCGTGACGACTATAAGTTCGACGGCGAATTCCTCGTCTACGAGATCAAGGTCAAGGACGATGCGAAGGACGGCGTCTATCCGATCGACTTCTACCATCTGGATTTCGCAAACTACGCAGGCGACACGCTTCCGGCATACTCCAATTACGGCTACATCTGCATCAACTCCTCCAAGCCGAGCTCTGAGACGAAGCTGGACGGCCTGACGCTCGTGCCGGAAATCGTGGAAGCAAAGCCGGGCGACACGATCCAGTACAAGGTCAACATCGCACAGAACCCCGGCATCTGCGGCTTCGTGCTGAGAATGCACTACGACAGCAAGGCGTTTGAAGTCAAAAAGGGTACAAACGGCAAGGACTTCGATATCAAGTCCCGCATCTCCGGCAGAGACGCAAGCTGAAAATCAGGGCAGACGTGAGCAATTGCGTCTGCCTTGTTTAATTTGCATAATAATATCGGTACCAGATCCTGAAATTTCTCATCGCAAAAAGAACGGGAAACAGGGAATGATGCTTGCAATCAGGAAAAAAATGTGATATAATAGTAACGCACTTCGCACGGAATGGCATAGCCGCAGGGTTTCGCAGAAGCGAACGCGGCGCTCCTTATGCCGTCCGGAGGTCAAAACCAAATCAATTTACAGGAGGAAATCCAAAATGAGCAGTGTTGTATCCATGAAGCAGCTTCTTGAAGCAGGTGTCCACTTCGGTCACCAAACAAGACGCTGGAACCCGAAGATGGCTCCGTACATCTTCACCGAGCGCAACGGTATCTACATCATCGACCTGCAGAAGACCGTCCGCAAGCTGGAAGAGGCATACGCATTCGTGCGTGATCTCGCAGCAGAGGGCAAGTCCGTTCTGTTCGTCGGCACCAAGAAGCAGGCGGCGGATTCCGTCAAGGAAGAGGCAATCCGTTCCGGCTCCTACTATGTCAATGCTCGCTGGCTCGGCG
>JAFZPL010000111.1 GCA_017550355.1 Oscillospiraceae bacterium
GCAGAAGTGCAGCAGCATTGACGACTGCGACATAGCCAGCAAGGGAGGTCTGGGAGGACTGAACGTCCATTTTCTGTGCGAGGGTAGTACGCGGGATCATTTCCAGAGAGACAGCCTGCACGCCGCTCTTTGCAAAGTCGCGCAGCAGTTCCTTTTCGTTGAACGGATCCAGGTAGCTCAGGTGCAGCGTGTCCTTCTTGAGGCCTGCAGCACTTGCCGGCTTCAGAATGCGCAGCACGATCTCGCTGTCATAACCGTCGGATTCCTTGTCGATCATCACGGCGCCTGCCTTTTCGTAAGCAGCATCATCAAAACCGCTCTTTACGCCGGCACCCTTCACGACTTTGAACGAAAACCCCATACCGATGAGCTTTTTGATATCGTCGGGAATCAGCGCGACTCGCGTTTCGCGCGGATCTGTTTCCCGACAGACCAATACAGTTTTCATCTCAAACTCCTTTCAAAGACAACAACAGATACTCCCCGTTCAATGCGGGGAGTATCTTAATTTTTTGTTAACTCATCAGCGATTTATGCGAATATTGCAAATCTCCGCACGAATCACAGACGAATTGGTTCAATTACACAATGCCCTGTGCGTTCATTGCGCTGAGAACCTTCTCGAAGCCGGCAATGTTTGCACCTGCAACGTAGTTGCCTTCCATGCCGTACTTCTTTGCAGCAGCGCTGATGTTCTTGTAGACATTCTCCATGATGCCCTTCAGCTTTGCGTCGACTTCCTCGAAGGACCAGCTCAGACGCTCGCTGTTCTGGGACATTTCCAAAGCGGAGGTTGCAACACCGCCGCAGTTGGATGCCTTGCCGGGGATGAAGAGGATGCCCTTCTCCTGGATGAACTTGGTTGCGTCCTCAGTGGTCGGCATGTTCGCGCCCTCGCAGACAGCGATGACACCGTTTGCAACGAGCTGCTTTGCATCGTCCAGAGTCAGTTCGTTCTGGGTTGCGCACGGCAGAGCCAGATCGCACTTCACAGACCAGACGCCCTTGCCCTCGTGGTACTCAGCGTTCGGACGAGCTTCCTTGTAAGCGGTCAGACGTGCACGGCGGACTTCCTTGATGTCCTTGAGCAGTGCGACATCGATGCCGTCCGGATCATAGATCCAGCCGGTGGAATCAGAGCAGGTGACGACCTTTGCGCCGAGCTGCTGTGCCTTCTGGATTGCGTAGATTGCAACGTTGCCTGCGCCGGAAACAGCAGCAACCTTGCCCTGCATGCTCATGTTGTGGTCGCGGAGCAGTGCATCGGTGATGTAGAGGAGGCCGTAGCCGGTAGCCTCGGTTCTTGCGAGAGAACCGCCGTATGCGAGACCCTTGCCGGTGAGGACACCCTCGAACACGCCGCGGAGTCTCTTATACTGACCGAACATGTAGCCGATCTCACGAGCGCCGGTGCCGATGTCGCCAGCCGGGACGTCGGTGTCTGCGCCGATGTATTTGAAGAGCTCAGACATGAAGCTCTGGCAGAAGCTCATGATCTCACGGTCGGACTTGCCCTTCGGGTCGAAGTCGGAACCGCCCTTGCCGCCGCCGATCGGCAGACCGGTCAGGGAGTTCTTGAAGATCTGCTCAAAGCCGAGGAACTTGATGATGCCGATGTTAACGGACGGGTGAAGTCTCAGACCGCCCTTATACGGACCGATTGCGGAGTTGAACTGGACGCGGTAGCCGGTGTTGACGTGTGCATTGCCCTGATCGTCGATCCACGGCACGCGGAACTTGATCTGGCGCTCCGGGTTGACCAGACGCTCGAGAAGAGCATCGCGGCGGAACTGCTCCTCATTTGCATCGACGATCACGCGGATGCTGTCAAGCACCTCACGGACAGCCTGATGGAACTCCGGCTCATCGGGGTTCTTTTCGATAACCTGCTGAATGATCTCATCAATATAAGACATAAGACATCCTCCTGAAATGAAAATTGTAAAGCAATCGGTATGAGACCGACTAACTCATACATAAGTTATAATACAGTATTTCAGACGCAAATGTCAACAAACTCACCCGGTAAATTTCCGACATTTTCCGACTGAATACCGTTTTTGCCCATCGCATTCTCCGCACTGTGCAGGAAAAGTTCATTTTTTGAGATACGACGGCGTTTTTCCGGTGTATTTCTTGAAGACGCGTGTGAAATAATCCGGCGTAGAAAAACCAAGCAGTTGACTGACCTCCATGACCTTGAACTGCCCTGTTTCGAGCAGACGCCTTGCATATTCGATCTGGAGCGCTTTGTAGAAATCGCCGAAGGTCATGCCTGTCCGGCTTTTGAAATATCGTCCGAAATAATCGCGGTTGAACCCAAAATAATCCGCTGCGAGCTCGACAGTCGCAGTCTGGTGGCGGATCGTCAGCAGGAAAGCGCCGAGTTTTTCAATCAGCGGCTTGATGCTGTCGGCATTCGGGATCGCATTCAGACATTGCTCCACGGAAGCACGGTATTCGGATTCGATCAGCTGTTCATGGATCAGCGACGATGCTCTTGCGAGCGCACTGAGCAGATCTTCCGGCGGGATCGGTTCGGAAAGAAAGTCGATCGCACCGAGCAGAAAGCATTCGCGCATACGCTGGGAATCGTCCTGTTCGCTGATGACAACGGTCGGGATATGCTTGCTTCCGGCAGTCAGGCGCAGCAGCTTGGCGGCAATGAATTCCGGAGAGCGGTTGATGCAGATCATGATGTCGAACTGTCCGCTCATCACAGCCTTGACCGCGTCATTGAGGTCGGAAACGTACTGCGAAAGCGTGTAATCCGTGTCTTCCAGCACAGCTCGGAGCATATTCAGCGCCTTTGCCGGTTTCCCGCAGGAATCGGCGATCAGCACCTGCAGTTTCATCCGGATCTGCCTCCTTTCTCCAAAAAAAGAGACTGCTCCGCCACACCAGACCGAGCCTGGCTTCGCGGAACAGCCCCATTGCTTTCCAAAAAGTATTCTATCATACTTCAATCAGAAAGTCAATCAATTTTACGCAGAAAGTCTGAAAAGTGATGCATAATGTCTGTTTTCTACTAGCTGTACCGCGCTTCCGAACTGTGTGCGATACGGTTTTATCCGGTTTTCAGTCCGTACTGATATAGCCGGAGAACGTGAGCGGTTCACTTTCGGCGCGGCGGTACTGTTCTTCGGTGGTTTCCATTTCAAATATCGCCGTCACCCTTGCTCCATCTACATGGCAGAGTTTCGGAACCGCGATCAGAAAATGCCGTGTGCTGCGGATTTCCGGTGTAAAAGGCGGCTGTCCGCTCACGAACAGCAGTAACCCGCCGTCCGGCTGAAGAGTGCCGGATCGGATGAACGCAGATGCACAGGGGAATGTCGCAGTGATCAGCACCGCATCAAATTCAGCAGTATCGATCTCCGGCTGTTTCGGAAAATATGGCAGATCGGGGACTGCTTCCGTGTAGACAGCGGCGCTGAGACTGAACTGTGAATATGCAAGTGTGTTCGACGGAGCGGTGTCCTGTTCCGGCACGGCTTCGCTCCAGTACGATACGGTGAAGGATGTCTCTGAGAGCGTACTCTGTACAGTGGTCTCACTGAATGCTGTACTTGCGCGTTCTTCGGTGCGGATCGTCTCCGCAGTGAGAACTGCGGTCATGCTGATTGTTGCTGTAGTGGCTGCGGTCGGCTGACTGCTTTCCGATGTATCTCTTGCCGTTGTATGCGTCTGTGTGATTTCGGCGGAAACGGTGCTTGTTTCAGAAACCGGCACGGTCACGGCAGTATCGGCGGCGTGTTCTGTTTCGGGCAGTGATGTGACGGATTCTGTTTGTGCGGTAGTGTCGGAAGTTGCAGGCTCGGTGCGAGGTGGAATGGTGGTTTCCTGCGATGACACGGATGTTTCGATACGTTCGGGCGGATCAGTGCGCAGGCGGGGATAGACTGCTGCCGCGATGAGCACCGCGAAACATGCCGCAATCCAGAACGCACGGAAACGGAAAGCGATTCGTTTATGCGCTTTCGGTTCTGCGGCGGATTCGATCCATTCATCCGGCAGACAGTCCAGAAGAGCAGTGAGATCCTGTCGGTTCACAGTAATCCCTCCTTTCGCAAATGTTCCTGCATGCGTGTGCGGATTCGTGAGAGTGTAACCTTCACGCTGTTTTCAGTCATGCCGAACAGGGCAGCGAGCTTTGAAACAGAGTCGGCATACCAGTACCGGCGCACAAAGAGATCGCGCTGTTTTTTCGGGAGTGTGCCGAGATATGCCATGATCGCCGCCGTCAGCTCGCGCTGCTCAATGGTCTGCTCTACACCGCCCCGCGACGGGAGACAATCCGCAAGTTCATCCAGTGCATCTGTAAATTGTCCGGATCCGCGCTTTCGTGCAGAATTGTGTTCCAGCAGATTCACTGCGGCGTTATGCACCAGCCGCAAGAAGTAAGCGCGTAGATTTTGGGGTTTCGTGGGTGGGATCGCATTCCAGGCAGTCAGAAGTGCGTCATTGAGACATTCTTCCGAATCCTCTGTGCTGCCGGTGATATTCTTCGCGATTGCACGGGCGAGTGTGCCGAAACGGGACGATGTTTCAGCAAGCGCCTGTTCATCTCTCTGCTCAAACAGCAGAATGATATCCTGGTCTTCCGTTTTGCACACCCCCTATTTCAGCTTTTAATGATTAGAACAGGAACCGCAGAAAAAGGTTACAGCTTTTCGGATATTTATGAAAAGACGGATTTACAGGGAGAAAACTGCTGTTGATATGCGGTACCGTGTTGTCCGCAGCGCTGATTGAATGTTTCAATTGCATTCCGTAAGTGTTGGCGGTCCAAATCCTGATTATCAATGATCGCAATATGCATCTGTTTTCGCGATTCCTTCCATGCTCCGAATTCATTATAGCATACGCAAATTTGAAAATCAAGAGGCGCTAATCGACACATTACAGTACACACCCTTCCGCTGAATCCTGTCCGGCGGGGATTTTTCTGCGGCGCTTGCTTTTTTGCGAAATCTGTGATATACTATATTATATATTATCTCTATGGAGGTGCGCTATGCTGACATTTTTCGGGCGCGGTTCTGCATTCGCCGATGCACACAACTGCGCATATTTCATCCGCGGCAAGGAACTCGTGCTGCTTGACTGCCCTGCGACGGCGTTTCTGAAGCTGAAACATGCTTCGTTTCTGCCGGAGATTGACGTGATCCGCATTCTCGTGACGCATATGCACTGCGATCATGTCGGCGGGATCCCGCTGCTGATCCATTATGCGAAGTATGTGCTCAAAAAGCCCGTGAAGATTATGGCGCCCTCGGCAGGTGTGGCGGAGTCGCTCGAATATCTGATAGACAAGATCGAGCACTGTGACAACTCGGGTTATTCGATCCAGACGCCGCAGGACTACGATGCGGATTTTCTCGCAGAGCCGATCTATACGGAGCATGTGGATGCGCTGGGGGAGAGCTACGGCTATCATCTGACCGTCGAACGCAAGGATATCATCTACACGGGCGATACCAGATCACTTGACGATTTTCTGCCGTATCTGCAAGCACCGGCAACGCTCTATTCCGAGATCGCGACGTTTGATTCCGGTGTCCATCTGTATTATGAGAAGGCGCTGCCGCAGCTGTGTGCGCTGCAAAAATCGGGTGTGCAGGTGTATCTGATGCATCTGGACAATGAGGAGAAGATCCGGCAGATGATCATCGGTACGGGGATTCTGCTTGCACCGCTTGCGGAATAATACGAAAAGGGCATGACCGCGCAGATCATGCCCTTGTTTTTTATGTGAAAGCATTTCGCTGATTGCTTTCAGCAAACGGAGCCGCCTTACTTGATCCGGCGCATTTTCTTTTTGCGCATGAGATAGACGCGGTCGGAGATCTCCATAAGGGCGCGGTCGTTGTAGGAATCGGTATAGAAACGGTGGATGCGCTGCTCGCCGAACAGCTCGCGGAAACGCTTGACCTTGTTCTCACGGAAATTATAGTAAAGAACGCGCTTGCTGTCGAAGTCAATCTCTGTTGCGATGACGTGCTCCGTGTTGAGCATATGCCGGATGCCCTGGATCAGAATGCTCGGCCCCGCAGAAAGGATGATGTCATCCGGTTTGATGCGCCGGAGCATTTCGGGATCGAGCTTGTGGGCGTGTTCCTTCCAGAACTGCGCGATCAGCTCATGCAGCTCCTCGGTGCTCAGCGGGAATGTCTTGAGATAATGGTTGAAGATCTCCTCCATCTTTTCGCGGGAGACCAGACACAGCTTGTATTTGACGGAGTTGTAGAAAATGGAAGGCAGATAGAGATACACCTGTTTGTGCGTCCGCAAAAGGAAAAATGCGAAGTCCACAGGGCTTTCTCCGCGGTAGATCGTATTATCAAAATCAAATACGTTCAAGATGTTCACATCCTATGAAAAATTCGGTTCTCCAACATATTCTACCATATTTTGCGGGCGCTGTCAACCGTTTCACGGCGGAATATCGGATTTCATTGGAAAAACCGGAGCAGACCGCTTTGTTTTCGGACAGAGTGCCGGATATGCTGTTGACAAGCGCGATTTTCCGTGATATAATGATATCAGATAATAAAAAGCGGACAGAAAACGATGTTTCGGGGGAAAGCATTTCAAGTGCTGAAAGGGGCGGAAATTATGAAAATTGTGATCCTTGGAACAGCGGATGAACGGCTGCTTGCGGCTGTATCCGGCATCAACAGCAGCGAGATCGTGCAGTGCGGGGCGGAGGAGATCCTTCCGGACACAGACTGCGTTCTGTTGACCGATCAGACGCCGGAGCCGGAACAGACTGCGGCACTTCTGCGCAGCAGGACGATTCCGGCTGCCGCAGTCACTGCGGACGGATCGGATGAACGGGCGGAATTCTGGCTTGACTGCGGCATCGACCGGATCTTCGTGCTGCCCATGCCGGAAACGCTGCTGCAAAAACGCATCTCAGCGCTTGCGGGCAGTGCTGTCTGTCTGCCGGATGCGGGATTCGAGCTGTTTGCACGCATTGCGGAGAGCAATCAGCAGCGCGGCGCGTATGCTGTGCATGAGCCGGAATTTTTCAATATTTACCGCTTTGTCCAGCGCCTGCAGGAGCGCATGGATAAGCAGGCACAGCTTGTGATCTTCAGCTTTCAGGCGCGTCTGGACGATACGGTCGAGCCCGGCGCAATGGAGGAAGCGTTCCAGATCGCGCAGAAATGTCTGCGGCGCGGCGATATCGTCAGCATCAGCGGACAGCGCATCCTCGCGATCATGATGGGCGCGGACAAGGAAGGCGGCTATGTCGCCGCGAGCCGCATCGTCAACACCTATCAGGCATATTGCAGCGGGAGCGCCTACGATCTGCGTTTTGAGATGCAGACGATCTGATCATGTTTATAGAATAAAGCAGTCTGCGGCGCAAAGTCTCAGACTGCTTTTGTATGGTCATGATTCCGGAAGCGTGATCTTCTGTACATCCTCCGAAAAGCGGATGAGCCGCATTTTACTGTTGCCGTATCCGGCTGCGGCGATACTGCTCTGCAAAGTCTGGACGGCAGGTTCCGCTGTGCTGCAGCCTGTGAGCAGAAGTGCGAACGCGGTGCAGGCTGCTGCCTTGAATCTCATATGGTTTCTCCGTATTTCCGTTATTTGGTGTGCCAGTGTTCGTTCAGGAACTGAATGCGCTTTTCGAGCCAGTCCGCGAGATAATCAGAGGCTTCCTTCTGCGTGCCGCACCTTGCTGCACCGCGGCAGAGCTCCGAGAGGATCTCTTTGTCGAGCGTGCTGATTTTCCATCTTTCGTTGTTGCGTGTGAAGGCGTCCTCGTGCTTTTCGGTCTCTGAGCGGATCATGCTGACGGCATTCGAGAATGTGCCGTTGTCGAAATGTGTCGTCCATTCAGCACGGATCTCCTCCTGGAACCAGTTCTGATACATGAGAACCGCAAGCCACGGATTGATCGTTTCATACATATTGCCGTTCACATCCGGCACGATATTCGCCGCGTAGAATCCGGTGCCGTCGGGGCAGCGATTCTTGTTGCCGAGCGCGGAGTCGAAGTCCCACGGTGCTTCAAAGGTCAGTTTTTTGTCGCCGCCCTCGCCGAAATCTGCACTCATGTAGAAGCTCGACCAGTAAATATCGGCGTCGCAGGCGATCTCGTTGATGATGTATGCGTCTGCAAGTGAGCGCACATCGACGACCGCTTCGACTGCCTGCTGCGGCGTGACGGTATTGGAGACTGCGATATCAGAATAATCCGCGTTGAATTCATACGCCTTGTTCTCGTAGGCGGCGGCATACATGATCTTGTAGACATTGTTCACGTATTTCGCAATGAAATCGTGCTGTTCCTGCGAGTGAATTTCGCTCTTGATCGTGAAGCCGATATCGTTCTTGTCGTCGTCCTCATCCTCCGGCAGACATGACATTTTTCTGCCGTCTCCGCCCTCGCCGTCGTAGGGCGTGAGTGCCGCATTGTCTGCATAATCCACATGGAACTGGTTCAGCGGCTCTTCGTTGTAGAAATAACCGTCGAATTCAAGGAAATAGCCGATATCCGTACCGGTGTAGTCCTTCTTGTTCTTTGTGATATCGACGCGGTCCTTGCCGACCTGCTGCTGTTCCGCAACGAGATACACACCCCAGTACTGCCCGTTGATCTGCACTTCCGCGAGTGTGGTGTCCGACGAATAAAGGCGGTTCTTTTTCAGGATATCGCGGGAGATTCCGAGCATGGCTTTGTCGCGGAGCATGGATGCGTCCTTGTATTCTGCGAGCAGAACCCAGTTTTTCTGTTCGGTGCCGTTGTTGAGCCCAAGGAGATTCTGCTTTTCGCCGAATTTGAGGCGAAGCGGTTTCTTTGCGTAGTTTGTTGTCCAGTTTCCGCGCACCTTGACCTGCGCCGCAGCGGGTGTGCCGGCGGTCTTACCGTCTTCATAGACCGTGACCGTGCAGTCTTCATAATAGGGCGCGGGCGGCATGACATAGCCTGGCGTCCATGTTTGGATCATAGCGGAGACATGACTTGCGACCGGCTTTGTTACGAAATCCAGCACATTTGCGTCTTGTTTTACGGTTTCGATGGAGATGACCGGCAGCGATGAATCCAGTTTGGTCACGTCGAGCGCGGCTTCTGTGGTGCCGGCGTTTGTCTGGTCGGATGCTGCCGTATTTTTGTTGTCGGGTGTAGTGTTCTGCTGATCGCCGCCGGACTGATTGCATCCCGTGAGGATGCAGAACGTCAGCGTAGCGAGCAGAAAGCGCGACTGTTTTTTCATTGTAGTCCCTCCGTTTTCGATTGTATTCTGCAATATTCCCATTATACCATATTATCACTGAAAAGGCAAGACCGAATTCTGTTTTCAGCAGGATATTGGACAGAATGCAAGGAACGCGAAAATGAAAACAGACACTGCCTGCACAAAAAAAGCGCATCCTTGACAGACTGCGCTTTTTTGTGTGAAATGAGAGATTACATCGCCGTTTCGGAGAGATCGGAGAAGTCGATCATGCCGAGGACTGCTTCGCCCTTCATCTTGGTCATTTCCTTCATGACCGTGATAACGGAGGAGTCGATATCCAGCGTCTTCTTGATGACTGCGACGCGGAACTTCGGGTAGATCGTGCCGATGCCCTGCACGGTTTCCGGCTGTACGAGACTTCTCAGCGTCTCGTTGACAGAATCAATGATGGTCTCCTGACGCGGCGAGCCGCCGGAGGTCGGGAACACAACGACGAATTCGTCAGAACCGGTGCGGTAGATGTTGTTTGCCTCATACTTGGCCTTGAGGGTATCTGCGGTGCGGACGAGCAGCGTGTCGCCGCTGTCGTTACCGAACTGGGTGTTGATGTTGCTGAAGTCTGCGAGGTTGAAGAATGCGAAGTAGTACGGATTGTTGCGTCCGTCGATGCCGTCCAGATCCATAGCGAACTTAATACGGTTGCCGACATCGGTGAGGATATCGTTGTACATTGCAGAGGTCAGCGTTGCCTTGGTCTCCTTGACCTGCTGGATGGAGTTGAGCAGTCTCTGGTTGACGCGCTCCTGCTTTCTGTTCAGGTAGGAGAAGAGCAGCATGAGAGCGACCATCAGGATGGTGAAAACGCCCATGAACATGTGCATTGCGTTACGGAGCGAATAAACTTCACTGCTTGCTGCATTCAGCATCATCAGCCACTGTCTGCTCGGGTTGTATTCATAGGTACCGACGAAACTGCCGAGCTGCGGAAGGCTGTACTCGTAGACGTCTGCGGTGATTTCCGTTGCGCCCTTGACATCATTGATGGTGTTCAGGACATCCGGAATGACAACATCGTCGCCGGTGGCTGCGTCGTATGCGAAGATGTACTTGAGGTTCGCGCAGTCAATCAGCGCATAACCGGTGGTTTCCTTGGAGAGACCGGGTGTCTTCAGGTTGGTCATCTTCTGAAGGATGTCATCGGTGAAGATTGCAAAGCCTGCGAAGCCGATTGCGTGGCCGTTGTTGTCGTAGATTGCCCTATACATGGAAAGCACGCCTTTATTGGTGCGCGGGGAAACAACAATACCCGTGTTATACACCTTCGTGCCGAATTCCTGAAGACTTTCCTGGAGGGATGTGAGTCGTTCGTCTTTACGGATAACCGTGCCGACGGTATCAAGCGAGGAGTGTACCAGTGTCTTGGAGTCCCAGTCGCAGACATAAAGACCTTCTATACCGGCGAGACCTTCTGCAAATGCAGTGGTATATTCCTGTGCTGCTTTGACGATGTCCGGATCATTCGGATTTTCCAGCAGTTTTTGCAGCTGCGGAGCCTTTGCATACGAATTCAGCGTGGATTCTGCGTTTTCAACGTAGGCTTCCACCATGTTCAGACGTTCTGAACCGATTGCCAGAAGATGGTCGTTTGCGTTTTGCTTTGCACGGGAAGAAATCGCCATCGTGATGAAAATACAAATTGCGAGCAGCAGTGCGAACTGGATGAGCATAAAGTTGTTCAGGAACTTAAAGGAGAATTCCTTTTTCTTCTTCTTGCCACCTCTTGCAGTCGTTTTAGCCATAATTCAAATCATCCTTTCTCTGAGGTCAGTTGGTTCGGATCGTACAGCTTTCTTTTGTCGTTTTTTTCAGCTTGCCTTTCTGCGTTTACTTTTTCCCAAACAAACCAAACAAGCCTTTCTTGCCTTCTTTCTTTTCTTTTTCGAGGGCAGCATCCCTGAGCTCTTCGATGAGATCGTCATCCTCATCCTCCAGCTCGCTTGCAACCTTCATCAGACCGCCGACTTTGTCCTTCAGGACGCCTCCCTTTGCTCTGCCGCTGATGACCATAGAGGACACCTGGGCGGACATTGTGCCCCGGGAGACCTGACCGCTGTTAAACTGCATTGACATAGCAGCACCGTTGTTGTTCTGCAGGATCTCGCCGAAGGGAACCGGTCTGTCAGGCATTGCAACGACTGCGTTGTAGTTGGTCGGGCTCAGCGTCAGAATGTAGTTGAGACAATTGACACAGGGGAGCAAAGCGAGGCGGGAATTGGCATCGACCAGAATCAGCGTCGTTACCGCATTTTCACCGTAAGCCTGCATATTGCGCACTGCTTCAATCTCTGCATGAACATTCGGACGGCTCACACCATTATAAATTCTGCCCGTTGCAGTCACGAGCACGCAGATCGTTGTGCCGGGCTCGATTACTCCGTTCCGGCTGGCAGCAGTATAGTTTACAACATCCATCGCTGCCTGATAGATTTCATTGAAGTTCATCACACACATCTCCTCCTTTCCGTGATTTTCTTCTTCCTAATTATACACCATGATTAACAAAAATGCAAGTGTGCAATCTGACAAAAATTTACACTATATGTGTACCGTCTTGCGCATTTTGTGGTAAAAGTGCTTAATTTATAAACAGGTTCTTACGATATTTTTAATATAAATATTATAATTATTATTTGTGATAGCCTATCTATCATTGTATTTACGTGCAAAACGGCAATACATTTGTGCAAAATAATTGTATGTATAATTTAACTAATGAAAGAGGGAAATAGGGGGCTTAGTTGAGCAAAATTGCGGTTTGAAACTGTGAACAATTTGTAAATTTTTTGCGTTCATAGTATGAATAAAATACAGAAAGGATAAAACATGATGAATATTGCAATAACGGGGGTGGTGACAGGGCATACGGTGATGGGGTATAATAATATTGATAACCCAACGAATTCTTGAATTTGCTGCTTTTCTTTTTGCCGTAATGCTGCGTTAGAAAACCTGCGCATCATTCTTCAAGAATGAATTGGAGCATCAATTAAGAATTAATCGCTGGAATTGACCGGAGATCCCTTTATCGGAGGAACGATATATGAAACGCAAGGAACTGCTGCTTGTGGACGACGATGCATCGCTGTCCGCAGTGATTGCTCAGATGCTCGAAGGCTGCGGCTATGCCGTCACACGCGCAGAGAACGCCGCAGACGCCTACGACCTGCTCGCGAAGAAACGCTTTCATCTGATTCTGCTCGACATCAATCTGCCGGATGCGACAGGCTTTGAGATCTGCAAAGAGCTGCGCCGTGTCTCATCGGTGCCGGTCATCTTCGCGAGCGCCCGCACATCGGAGGACGACCGTGTCCGCGGGCTTGAGATCGGCGGTGACGACTATCTCCCGAAGCCCTACTCGATGCGCGAGCTGCTGGCGCGTGTCAATGCGCTGATCCGCCGGACTTACGGGTTTTCGCAGGAAAATGAAACGGTGCGGTTCGGCGATGTCGAGGTGAAAACGGCGGCGCGGACTGTGACCAAGGGCGGCAAGCCGGTCAGCCTGGCGCAGCGCGAATTCGATCTGCTCGCGTATCTCTGCACCCATCGGAACACCGCGATCGAGAAAGAAAAGCTGCTTTCGGAGGTCTGGGGCGCGTTTGCGGAGGTGGAGCCCGCCACGCTTGCGGTGCATATCCGCTGGCTCCGCGAAAAGCTGGAGGACGATCCGAAGCAGCCACGCTACATTAAGACGGTCTGGCGGCTGGGCTACATGCTGGAGGCGGAAGAATGAAAAAGCTGATCCTGCTTGCGATTTTGTTTGCGGGCATTCTGACGGCTGCGATGTTTGCGCTGCAAAAGCCGGAGCGCACGCCGAAACGCGGCGAGCAGCTTGTTATGCTCAACGAGATCCGGCAGCTTGCAGAAGCGGGCGATACGGCAGCCGTTTCGGAGAAGACTGCGTCACTGGAGGAAACGCTGCGGGCTGATGAATCCGGCGTGTCAGATGCGCGTGTGCCGGCCATGTATGCGGTTTCGCTGCTGTTTCTGGCGGCAGTCACGGCATACGGCTGTATTGCGGTCGTGCGGCCGTTTGAGAAGCTCGGACGGTTTGCGGATGAGATCGCGAAGGGTAATTTCAATATCCCGCTGGACTACGAGCGCACGAATTATTTCGGCAAATTCACATGGGGATTCGACCGGATGCGCCGTGAGATCAGCAATGCGCGGGCTTGTGAGCGGGCAGCGATCGAAAACAACAAGACGGTGATTGCCTCGCTTTCGCACGATATCAAAACGCCGGTCGCATCGGTGCGGGCATATGCAGAGGCACTGGACATGGGCATGGATCAGACGCCGGAGCAGCGTGCGGAGTTTCTCGGCATGATGATGCGCAAATGCGACGAGATCACGCATCTGACGGACGATATGCTCCTGCATGCGCTTTCCGATCTGGGGAGCCTGCGCATGAAGCCGGAGACATTCGACCTAGCAGCGCTGACGGAACAGACCTTGCGGGATCTTTCGGCGGGGACAACGGATATTCATTTCACGAAGCCGCTGTTTTCTGCGGAGGTCTTTGCAGATCCGGTGCGGACGGCGCAGATGCTGGAAAACCTGATCCATAATGCACGCAAATACGCGAAAACCGATATTTCGATCACGGTCACGCGGGATGCGGATCATGCGCATCTGCATGTGCAGGACAAAGGCGGCGGCATCCCGAACAGCGATATGCCGTTTGTCTGTGAGCGGTTTTACCGCGGGCAGAACTGCGGGACAGAGCAGGGCGCAGGACTGGGGCTCTATATCGTGCAGTATATTGCGGCGCAGTCGGGCGGTGAGCTCCGGCTTGAAAACCGTGACGGCGGACTGCACGCGGAGATCCTGCTGCCCATTTCCAATGAGGAAACGGTGTAACGGAGCGCATCGTACGGTTTTGTGCATCTGAAATCTGCAAGCGTTCTTTCTGCGCAATTGTCCGGTGACAGACGGTCAGCGCGGGAGGGGCGCTTTTGTTTATGAAGTTTCGGAACGCACAGAGCATCCCGCGGCATCCGTTGGGATGTTCAGCCCTCTCACCCTCCCTCCCTTTTCTTCGCTTCGATATTTTGGGGGAGAAAACAGAGGCACAGTCGGCAAATGTGAAACGGCAAAATTTTTTTGAAGTTTCAGTTTCACTATTGATGGAATCCGAAATTCTCTGTATAATGAAATTAGAAAGAGCAGCTGTTCTTTCTGTGGATTTTTCCATTCCGGTTTTACTTAATGATTTCTTAAAGGTTGGTATGGTATAATGGGAGCATCACAATACTGCAAAGGAGGATCCTTATGGAAAAACAACCGATTTTAACAGCAAAGGGCGTCTGCAAGAGCTTTGCCCACAACGGCGGACAGGTTCACATTCTGAACGGCATCGACCTCACGCTCTATGCGGGCGACTTCACCGTCATTATGGGCGCATCGGGCTCCGGCAAATCCACGCTTCTCTATGCGCTCAGCGGCATGGACCGCGCAACCGCAGGCGAAATCAATTATAAGGGCAGCAATCTCGTGCAGATGCGCGAAAAAGACCTCACTGCCCTCCGCTGCGGCGACTTCGGCTTCATCTTTCAGCAGATGCATCTGGTCAGCAATCTTTCGCTGAAAGAGAACATCACCGTTCCCGGCTATCTCAGCAAATCCCGTACCGCTGCCGAAACCGATGCACGCGCCGATCAGCTTCTGGAACAGATGGGGCTTTCGCATATCGCATCCCATCTGCCGTCCCAGTGCTCCGGCGGTGAACAGCAGCGCTGTGCCGTCGCGAGAGCCGTGATCCACGAGCCCGCGCTTCTGTTTGCCGATGAGCCGACCGGTGCGCTCAACAAGAAAAACACCGTTGAGGTGCTCGATCTTCTGACCGCGCTCAATCGCGGCGGGCAGAGCATCCTCATGGTCACACATGATCCGCGTGCGGCACGGCGTGCGAACCGCGTCGTCTATCTCTCCGACGGGCGGATCATCAGTGAACTGTTGCTTCCGCCTTATGATGCCGCGCAGGAGAAACAGCGCGAAGAACAGGTCGGTGCATGGCTGACCTCCCTGGAATGGTGAGGTGAGGCGTATGCGCAGTATACTGAAACTGTTCAGGGCAAATCTGCGTCATAAAAAGGGCGCATTTTTCGGCATTGTCATTCTCATGATGATCGTGACGTTCTGCTATTCCGGCACGGTATCCAACAACAACAATCTGGAACGTGCGGTTTTGCAGGATTTCAGTCACCGGAAGATCGGCGATATCATCTTGACGCTCTATGATGAGATTCCCGACGCGCTGACGGAAAAGCTGGATGCTGACAGCCGTGTCACCGCGCATTTCCCAGAGACAGGACTCAGGCTTTGGAAAAAAGTGCAGGCAGACGGCAAAGAATCAGACGCGCTTTCGGAGCTTTTCTGCTATGACAGCAGTTATCAGGTTTATAATGACGATATCACGGGCTTTGCACCGGATGGCACCGCGCCGCAGGCCGGCGAAGTATTCCTTTCCTATTCGCTTTACGGACCGGAGGAATATGCACTCGGCAAGACCGTCAGGATCGCCACCAAAAACGGCTATGATGAATCGTTCCGCATTGCGGGATTCTATCAGGAAACGCTCCGCGGCGGATTCGGAACCGGCATCGGTCTGATCTCCAAAACGGATTTCGACCGCATCCTCAATGAAAAATCAGACAGCGCATTCGATGCACACCGCAATGTGTTTCCTTATGTGTCCATGCATATCAATGTGCAGGAGGGGACGGATCTGCTCAAGCTGAAAAAAGACCTATCTCTGGAAGAATATGCATACGGCATCGAATATAAGAGTGAAGCAATCGAGACAGACATGATTTACGCGACAACCGGTACGCGGCTTGTGGCAGTGTTCACGTTTCTGCTGGTGCTGATTGTCATGATCGTGATCGGAAACAGCATTACTTCGGCGGTGGAGACGGATTATGTCAATCTCGGCGTGCTGAAATCGCAGGGCTTCGGAAAATGGCATCTGCGGGCGGTCTGGATTATCCAATACGGCACGGCGCTGTTGGTCGGTTCGATTCTCGGCCTGCTGCTGACGATCCCCGCGATCGCGTATCTCGGCAAGATTTTCATGAATCTCTCCGGCATCCTTGCGGAAAACAAGGTCGCGCTTGCGGAATGCAGCCTTTATGCGCTGGCAGTCTTTGTGCTGTGTGTGATATTCGTATTCTTTGCAACAGCGAAAATCGGGCGGATTTCTCCGGTGCGGGCAATTTCCGGCGGACGCAGTGAGGTTTATTTCGATTCCCGTCTGCATATGCCGATCCGCAAAAAGGGGCTCGGATTCTTCGTGGCACTGCGGCAGTTTACATCGCGCCGGAAAAGCTACGTCGGCAGTGCGCTGATTGTAGCATTGCTGGTGTTCTTCCTCTGCACGGTTATGCTGTTTTCGCGCGGGCTCAATAAGGATATGTTCATTTATCCGACGGGTGATGTTGAATTGACTATGCTGAGCGGGCAGTTTAAGGCGAGCGAGGAACAGAAAATCACCGATATGATGAAAAAATATGATGCCGATGCGGAATTGCTTCTCTGGACGGGCAGAAATATGCTCCTGGACGGCGAACAGACGCTCTGTCAGCTTTACACGCGAGAGGCAAATTTCGATCCGGTGCTGGATGGCAGAATGCCGCAGTATGACAATGAGATCATGCTGACAGAACTGCTCGCGGAACGCATCGGAAAACAGATTGGCGACAAGGTGACGGTCGAATTTCAGGGCAAAAAGGGCGAATACGTTATCACGGGACTGTTCCAGAGCATCATTTCTCCCGCAATCGGAGAAATGACCTTTGCGGCAGGCACGAAAATCGGCGTGGATGCGCCGGATATGGGCTATGTCATCATGAAGGACGCATCGAAGAAGGATGCGCTCACGAAGGAACTGAACGAGACCTTCGGCGACGTGATGGAAGCGGTGGCAATCGAGCCAGGCGAATTTGTGCAGGGGATATTGGATCAGGTGGATCTGCTGATGATAATTATCATCGGGGCAGTGTTCGTCATTTCGGTGATCTTTGCGATGGTGGTCGTATCGATGATCTGTCAGAAATCCTTTGTGCGGGAGCGCATTGACATCGGCATCTTCCGGGCAGTCGGATTCTCTGTCGGCGGACTGCGCAGACAGTTTGCGGTGCGGTTTCTGCTGGTTGCAGTCTGCGGTTCGGCGCTCGGTGCTGTCTGCTCGGCATGTCTGTCTCTGCCGCTGTTGTCTGTGCTTCTGCGATTCCTTGGGATCACGCGTTTTCAGGCTCCTGCGTCCGTGTGGGTATATCTCGCGCCGGCGCTGGCGATCTGTGCGGCATTCTTTGTCTGCTCGTATTTCTCTGCGCGGCGCGTCAAGACCGTGTCTGTGCGCGAACTGGTTACAGAATAACCAAAGCAATCCCCGAAGCGGCGGCAAACTGCTTCGGGGGTTTTGCAGCCTGCACTGCGGTGCTGTGCATGGGATATCGCTTGACTTTTCCTATCTGTTGTGATAAAATAAAAACAGCAATCTATAGATTGGAACAGAAGGGGGAGCAATCCGTATGGAAAAACGAATCGTCAGCTTCAGCCCGCCGGATATCAGCGAGGCAGAGATCGCGGAGACCGCTGCGGCGCTGCGTTCGGGCTGGATCACGACAGGGCCGCGGGTGAAGCTGCTGGAACGGCGGCTTGCGGCATATTTTGAGACGGGCAGCACGGAGATGAACTGCGAGACCGACGAAGCAAAAGCACAGTACGGCAGCCGTGCGGTGTGTCTGAATTCTGCGACAGCGGCGGAGGAAATGAATCTCCGTCTGCTTGGTATTCAGCCGGGGGATGAGGTGCTCGTTCCGGCGTATACGTACACAGCGACAGCAGCAGCGGCGATCCACTGCGGTGCGGCGGTGAAGTTCATCGACTGCAAGAAGGACGGTGCATCCGATACCCATGCGCCGGAAATGGATTACGACCGTCTTGCGGATGCCGTGAACGAAAAGACCAAAGCCATTATTTCGGTCGATATCGGCGGCATTCCCTGCGACTACGATCGCATTTTTGCCGTCGCGGAACAGAAAAAGCACCTGTTCACGCCGCTGAAACCAGATGGAAGTCCGCTCGGCGATCTCGCAGCGCGGATTCAGCAGTCGCTCGGCAGGATCGCGGTCGTTGCGGATGCCGCGCACGGGCTCGGTGCAAGCCGTACAGTCGGCGGGAAGCAGACATACTGCGGAAGCATCGCCGATCTCACGAGCTTTTCGTTTCATGCGGTCAAGAACCTCACGACAGCGGAGGGCGGCGCGTCTGCATGGCGCACATTTGACGGCATCGACAATGCAGAGATCTACCGCTTTATGCAGCTGCTGAGTATGCACGGGCAGAACAAGGATGCGCTCGCCAAATCCAGAGCGGGTGCATGGGAATATGATATCATCGGGACATGGTACAAGTGCAACATGACCGATATCATGGGCGCGATCGGTCTGAAGCAGCTCGACCGCTATGCCGGTATGCTCACGCGCCGCGCGGAGATCATCCGCCGCTATGACGCCGCCTGTGATGCGCTCGGATTCACGCATCTGATCCATCAGACCGATGCCGTACACAGCGCGAATCACCTTTATCTGCTGCGGATCCCCGGCTTCTCGGAGGAGCAGCGGAATGCTGTCATCGCGAAGATGACGGAACTCGGTGTCGCTGTGAATGTGCATTACAAGCCGCTGCCGATGATGACGGCATATCAGGCGCTGGGCTGGGATATCACCGATTTTCCGCATGCATACAACTACTATCGGAATCTTATTTCCCTGCCGCTGCACACGAAGCTGACGGACGAGGATGTGGAATACGTCTGCGAAGCGCTTCACATCGCGGTCACGGAGGTCAGAGGATGAGTATGCTGAAAAAATGGGAGGAGCTGCCGGAGAATATGCGCACACCGGCAGTCAGACCGTACTGGGAACGGCTGAACCGGAAGCGCGGACAGCTGGCGCTGAAACGGGCGTTTGATGTGTGCATGGGCTGTGCGGTGCTTGCGGGAACGGCGGTGCCGATGGCGGTGATCGCGGCAGCGGTGAAGCTGGATTCCAGAGGTCCCGTTTTTTACCGGCAGGAGCGTGTGACTGCATACGGCAGGATCTTCCGCATCCACAAATTCCGTACGATGGTCACGAATGCGGACAAGATCGGCGCTGCCGTGACAGTCGGGGACGATCCGCGCATTACCCGCGTCGGAAAGAAGCTGCGTGCGTTGAGATTGGATGAGCTGCCGCAGGTGTTCGATGTACTGAAAGGCGATATGTCCTTTGTGGGAACACGGCCGGAGGCGGTACAATATGTGCGGGCATACCGCCCCGCGTATTATGCAACGCTGCTGCTGCCTGCGGGGATCACCAGCGACGCGAGCATCCGCTATAAGGATGAGGAGAGCCGGCTGCTGGACGGCGCCGCGGATCCGGACAAGGTCTATCTTGAACAGGTGCTGCCCGGGAAAATGCGCTGGAATCTGCGTTCGCTGCGGAAATTCAGCCTGATGAACGATCTGTCCGTCATGCTCCGGACGGTCGGCGCTGTGCTGGAACGGGAGTAAGAGATCGAGAGCAGAGGTGAAACCGTATGATTGCATATTCCGATCTGAATGCGGATTTTATAATCAGAAGATTCCCGGAATACAGGGAACAGGCGGAAGCAGAAATGCGTGCGCCGGGGGAGTTTCTGCCGCATGTGATCTTCGGAAATGTGTTTCATCAGCGGACTGTCGCCTTGCTGCGGCAGGATGGTTTTGCGGAAAATGAAATGCTGCGCCGTATATTTGACTTTTATGAGGAATTATCGTCAGAAGGCGACGATGAAACCAGAAATCTGGTGCAGGTCACGCTGCTGGAATGCCTGTGGGACGAAAAAACAACGTATCAAAGGGCATCGGAACTGATCGGTGAACATACCAAAGAACTGTGGAGCGATATCGGCAGTTATCTTCGTACACCGTAAGCATGCCGTGTTTCACACCGAACAATAAGCGGATATGCCGTAATGCAGCATATCCGCTTTTGTTTATCTGGGAATGACCGCGACGGCGCAGGGCATCCGTCCCTTGGCGATGCGGTACGTGACGTTGGTGAAGCCCATGCCGCGGAAAAATGCGCGGTAGCTTTCAAGGTCAAATTCGCGGCGGAAGTCGACACCGATCTTTCTGAGAAGCGCGATCACAGTCCGGCTGACTGCTTTTTCACCGTTGATATAGGTCGGAATGATGACCTTGCCGCCGGGTTTGCAGACGCGGAGCAGTTCACGGACAGCGGCTTCGGGATCGTCGAGCAGATGGATGACATTTCCGGCGACGACGGCGTCGAAGCGTGCATCGCGGCATTTCAGGTGTGTCAGATCGGCGGCATAGACGGAGACATTGCCGAATTTCCGGCATTTCTTCGCGGTCTGCCGGCGCATGCCTTTGGAGAGGTCGGTCGCGATGAGCTTTTTGCATGCCGGTGCGATATATTTGCTGATCGCACCAGTTCCGCAGGCACATTCAAGCACGGTATCCCCCGGCGAGATCTCATCCGCGACGATCCTGCCGGTGCTGTGGTAGACGCGGCAGTTGAAGATGGTTTCCGCAAAATCGTAGACAGGTGAAACGATATCCCAGATCATGATAAACTCCTTTCTGCAAAAAACGCAGAACACCGCATGCATCGGTGTTCCGCGCTGGTTATCTGTGTTTGCGTTCCGGATGCTGGAAATAATACATCTTTTTGTTGTGGTACATGTTTTCATCCGCAAGGCGCATGGCGTCCCGGATATCGGTGTCCGTTTCCGCCCAGTGTACGCCGACGGCAAAGCAGACGTTTTCGGGATCCTGTGATTCACGGGAGAGCCGTTCGGCTTTTTTCTGAAATTCCGTTTCCTTGCAGCCGGAAACAATGATCATGAATTCATCACCGCCGGCGCGGTAGATCTCATCTCCGCTGCATACCTCCTGCAAAAGCACGGCGGCTTTCTTGAGCAGCAGATCGCCCGCGGAGTGACCGCCGTTGTCGTTGACCAGCTTGAGCCCGTTGAGGTCGGCGAAAATGATGCCGAAGGGCGCATGGAGCTCCTCATCTCCGGCGATGATATTGCTCACCCGGCTGTTCATGGCGTTGCGGTTTCTGACGCCAGTGAGCAGGTCGGTGAAGCTGATATGCCGAAGCTTCTGGAGCATCTGGTAGCCGGCAACCTCAGAGGAGATGAAGAATGTTGTCAGTTCCAGTGTTTCCTTGATGCGCATGGTATAGCGCGTATCAAAATTGGTTGCCCAGATAAAGCCGAGCAGTTCGTTGTTATACCGCAGAGGGAAAAGCACCACACTGTCGACGCCCGCTTCTTCCAGTGTCAGATACCAGGGATTGTTGACCTCGCTGATATACTGCATATCCTGTTCATTCTGAATAATGAGACAGTTGCTGTCGCCGATCGTTTTTACCCATGACATCGCGATATCATAGAAATTCACAAACTGGGTGACGCGCTTGAGGATGCTGCCCGGCTTGATATCCGTTGCAAGGACAGAACAGGTGCCGGATGTGGTATCGACCAGCATCAGCGTGCAGACTGCTGCATCGCAGATCACGCGGATATCCTTGATGACCTCTTTCATGGTCATTTTGAAGTCGGCGGTGTCGTGGAGCTTGATGCAGGTTTTGAGAATGTCCGCAGAAGTTTCGACAAAACCGGCGGACAGCATATTGATGCCGGAGACCGCAGTTGGCTGGAGAGTGTAGGTGCAGTAGCAGAGTGAGCCGTCCTCCGCCGCAACAGGCATCGCGATGATGTTGAGCCATGTCTGCGAATTGGCGGGGTGAATAAACGTGTGGATGGATTCCTTCTGCACAGCGGCGCGGAAGCAGAGATCCTCAAAATTGGTGCTGCGTTCCATAAAATCCGTGTAGAGACAGTTTGGTGTGAATGCGTTTTTCATCACACGCGGTACGCAGTATTCCTTCGGATGCAGCACGGATTCTGCGAATGCCGCGTTGCCGGCGACAATGCGGATCTCGCCGTACCCGGTCTCTGTCTTTTCAACGGATACGATGTATGTCAGCGTATGAAATCCGTCAGCAAATTTCTGAAAATCCATGATGCCTCCTTTCCACAGCGAACCCTGAAACGAGCAGGCTGTGCATTTTGATCAAACTTTATATGATATATTATAGCAGAAACTCCATAAAATGTCAATGCCAAATATAAGAATTATATAAAATTTATATGTTTGTTCTGTAAAAACGCACCTGACTCGCGCTGACGGTCTTTTAGAGACCGGATTGCAAGTCGGGTGCGTTTGAAATTCTGAATGATCAGGTTTTGAAACGGATTCGGGCGATGCCGTATTTCAGAGCCGTCGGGTTACTGCTTTGCGAGGAAGGCAGCCGCTTTTTCAACAGTCTCTCTCGTGCCGAACGAGGAGAACCGCAGCCATCCCTGACCTGCAGTGCCGAAACCGACGCCGGGTGTACCAGCAATGCCGTAGGTATGCAGCAGACGGTCGAAGTAAGCCCACGAATCCGCGTTGTCCGGGCATTCCATCCAGACATACGGCGCATTCTCGCCGCCGACGGAGTTGATGCCCGCCTGATTGAGCGCATCCTTAAGGATCCGGGCATTCTCCATATAATAATCAATGTCCTTGTGAACGGCAATCTGTCCCTCATCGGTGAAGACCTTCGCAGCCGCACGCTGGATGATATAGGATGTGCCGTTGTATTTGGTTGCCATGCGCCGGAACCACATATCGTGGAGCGATGCGCCGTCAAACTGCAAAGTCCGCGGAACGACAGTCCAGCCGCAGCGGACACCGGTGAAGCCCGCCATCTTGGAAAGGGAATTGATCTCAAGCGCACAGGTCTCCGCGCCGGGAATCTCATAGATGCTGTGCGGGAGTTTCGGATCGCGGATGTAGCTTTCGTATGCTGCATCAAAGAGGATCAGCGCATTCTGCCTCTTTGCATATGCCACCCATTCCGCGAGCTGTTCTCTGCTGTAAACGGCGCCGGTCGGGTTGTTCGGCGAGCAGAGGTAGATGATATCTGCGCTGACGCTGTCATCGGGCATCGGGAGAAAGCCGTTTTCCTTGGTGCCGGCAGAGAACACGACGCGTCTGCCCGCCATGATGCTGGTGTCATAGTAGACGGGGTAGACCGGATTCGGCAGCAGGACAGTGTTGTCTGCGTCGAAGAGGTCGCAGAGATTGCCGAGGTCACACTTTGCGCCGTCGCTGATGAAGATATCCGCCGCATCAATCTCGATGCCGTGCTTCTTATAATATGCCGCGACCGCATCGCGCAGGAACGCTTCGCCCTGCTCTGCGCCGTAGCCGTGGAAGGTCTCCGCGTGGGACATGTCTTCCGCGGCAGCCTTCATTTCATCGGTGATGATCTTTGCAAGCGGGCGCGTGACGTCGCCAATGCTCAGCTTCAGCAGTTCCTTGCCGGTGTTTTCCGCCTGAAATGCGCGGATCCGCTTTGCCACCTCGGAAAACAGATAATTCTGTTCGAGTTCCAGTGCATGATGATTGACTTTCATGATGGTTGTGTCCTCCTCAAACTTCGATCTCGCCGCTGAATACCAGAACGGCTTCACCGGTCATCATGACGGCATCCTCGGTGTAGCGGATGATGAGATCGCCGCCGTTGAGATGCACGGTCACATCGGTGTCCGGCTTGCAGAATCCGTTTCTGACTGCTGCCGCGACAGTGCCGCATGCGCCGGTGCCGCAAGCCATCGTCTCGCCGCTGCCGCGTTCCCAGACGCGCATCCGCAGCGTGTGGTCATCAATGACCTGCACGAATTCGGTGTTCACCTGTTCCGGGAATGCCGGATGATGCTCAAACTCCGGACCGATCGACGCAAGGTCAAGCGTTTCGGGATTCTCGCCGAAGATGACGCAGTGCGGATTGCCCATCGAAACGCAGGTGACAGTGTAATCCTTGCCCGCGACATTCAGCGTCTTTGCGATCATTTCCTCCTCGCCGTACTGCACGGGGATCAGCTTGGTGTCGAAGATTGCCTTGCCCATGTTGACAGTTGCACGTGTGACGACGCCGTCCTGCGTGGTGACGGAGATGGTGCGCAGACCGCTCTTGGTCTCGATCACGATCTCCTTTTTCGGGCAGATGCCGGTGTCATAGAGGTACTTTGCGACGCAGCGGATCGCGTTGCCGCACATATTGCCCTCGCTGCCGTCCAGATTGAACATTCTCATTCTTGCGTCAGCAATCTCGGAGGATTCGATCAGCACAAGGCCGTCGCCGCCGATGCCGAAATGCCGGTCGGAAAGCTGCACCGCGAGCGATTCCGGCGCAGAGACGCGCTTTTCAAGGCAGTTCACATAGATATAGTCATTGCCGCAGCCGTGCATCTTTACAAACGGGATACGGCGTTTTGCAGTTCTCAGTTGGTTCATATTCATCAGCTCCACATTAGAATCCCGATAGCCTGTGTGCAGGCAGTTTGCGACTGCCGCGGCAGTATCGGTGCAGGTCAGGCAGGGAATGCCCAGTTCGACAGCCTTCTTGCGGATCTTTGCGCCGTCGCGCGCAGCCATCCGGGCGTTGGCGTCGGTCGAGACGATATAGCGGATCTTTCCGTGTTCCATGAGATCGAAGGTCTCACTGTCGCCGGAATGCAGCTTCCGGAGCGTATGTACGGCGAGTCCGGCGCGGGTGAGTGTGTCCGCCGTACCTGCCGTCGCGTAGAGCAGGAATCCGAGCTTTGCGAATTTCCGCGCAATTTCGACGATATCCGGCTTGTCGGCATTGCAGACGGTCAGCAGGACGCCCTTTTGGTTCCGGCCGTCGTCCTCGAGACGGTAGCCCGCTGCACGGAGTCCCTTGTAGAGCGCTTCGGTCAGGTTCTTTCCGATGCCGATGACTTCGCCGGTGGATTTCATCTCCGGGCCGAGCTGCGATTCGCCGCCGATCTTCTCAAAGGAGAACACCGGCACCTTGACCGCGGTGTAGGGCGGGATCTTGTAGTAATCCGTGCCGTATTCCATTGCCGCGAGCTTTTCGCCGAGGCAGACGCGCATTGCACAGTCACAGAGCGGCAGACCGGTCAGCTTGCTCATGAACGGGACGGTTCTGGATGCACGCGGATTGACTTCGATCACGTAAAGATTCTGTCCTTTGACGATATACTGCAGGTTGATCAGACCGACTGCGTGCAGTCCGAGGCAGATCTTCTTGGTGTCCGTGAGGATCTTTTTGCGCATGTCGTCGTCGATATGCACCGGCGGGCAGACCGCGATCGAGTCGCCGGAGTGAACGCCGGTGCGTTCAATATGCTCCATGATGCCGGGGATCAGGATATCCTTACCGTCGCAGATCGCGTCGACCTCGATCTCTGTGCCGCGGATATACTGGTCGATCAGCACCGGATTGTCGATGCCGCCCGCGAGGATATTCTGCATGAACGCAGCGACGTCGTTTTCATCGAATGCGATATTCATATTCTGACCGCCGAGCACGTAAGACGGGCGCACCAGAACCGGGAATCCGAGCTTTTCAACGGAGACCTTTGCTTCCTCCAGCGTGTTGACGGTGCAGCCGCGCGGACGGTCAATATGCAGCGATTCCAGCATTTCGTCAAAGCGCTCTCTGTCCTCTGCAAGGTCGATGCTGTCTGCACTTGCACCGAGCAGCTTGTAGCCGGCTTCTTCAATGGTGCGTGCAAGGCGGATCGCCGTCTGTCCGCCGAACGCAGTCACAACACCGACGGGCTGTTCCAGCGCAAGAATGGAGAGCACATCTTCGGGTGTGAGCGGTTCAAAATAGAGACGGTCTGCGGTATCGAAATCGGTGGAAACCGTTTCAGGGTTATTGTTGATGAGCACAACTTCATAGCCGGCATGCTTGAGCACCTGTACGCAGTGGACGGCTGAGTAATCGAATTCGATGCCCTGACCGATGCGGATGGGGCCGCTGCCGAGCACGACGACCGTTTTGTGCAATCTGTCCGCGATGAAATGGGCGGCTTCATTGGCGAGCGCGTGGGATTCCGGCTGATAAACGCCGTAAAAATACGGGGTATCTGCCTGAAATTCGCCCGCGCAGGTATCGACCATGCGGTAGATCGGGCGGATGCGTTCTGCGGGGAGATCCTGACCGGAAATTGCATGGATTGCTGCGTCCGGATAACCGAAACGCTTGGCAGTGAGGTAAAGATGCTTTGTCAGCGGTTCATTTTCCATCGCTGTTTCGCATTCGGTGAGCTTTTGCAGTTTATAGAGGAACCAGCGGTCGATCTTCGTCAGTTCTGCGATCTCATCGACGGTCTTTCCGCGGCGCATTGCCTCCGCGATTGCAAAGAGACGCACGTCGTCCGCGTGGATCAGGTGTTCATTCAGTTCCTCCTCGGAAACGGTGCGCAGATTCCGCACAAGCAGCGCACTGTGCTTGACCTCTGCGCCGCGCAGTGCTTTCAGAAGCGCAGATTCAAAGGTGTCGGAGATCGCCATGACCTCGCCGGTCGCTTTCATCTGCGTGCCGAGACGGTGGGATGCGCCCGCGAATTTCTCGAACGGAAATTTCGGCATCTTGACGGCGACATAGTCAAGCGCCGGTTCAAATGCAGCGGTGGTCTTGCCGGTCACCTTATTTGCAATCTCATAGAGACGGTAGCCGATCGCGATCTTTGCAGCAACCTTTGCGATCGGGTAGCCTGTCGCCTTGGATGCGAGCGCCGAGGAACGCGACACACGCGGGTTGACCTCGATCACGGCGTATTCAAAGGAATCCGGATTCAGCGCGAACTGGCAGTTGCAGCCGCCTTCGATCTTCAGCACCTCCGCGATTTTCAGCGCCGCGGTACGGAGCATCTGATATTCTTTGTCCGAGAGCGTGACGGCCGGTGCAATGACAATGCTGTCGCCGGTGTGGATGCCGACAGGATCGAAATTCTCCATGGAGCAGACCGTCAGCTTGTTGCCGTCCGCATCGCGCACGATCTCAAATTCGATCTCCTTCCAGCCCGCAATGCAGCGCTCCACCAGAATCTGATGGATGGGGGAGAGGCGCAGACCGCTCTCCGCGATGCGCTCCAGATCCTCCGGTGTTTCCGCGATGCCGCCGCCCGAACCGCCGAGCGTGTAGGCGGGGCGGATGATGACCGGATAGCCGATCTCATTTGCAAGCCGGCGTGCAGTCTCCATATCTTCCGCGATGCCGGACGGGATGCAGGGCTGACCGATCGAATCCATCGTTTCCTTGAAGAGCTTTCTGTCTTCTGCTTTAGCAATTGTTTCGGGATTTGCGCCCAGCAGGCGGATGTGATTCTTGGCGAGAAAGCCGCTTTCCGCGAGAGCGGCGCAGAGGTTCAGACCGGTCTGTCCGCCGAGTCCGGAGAGGATAGAATCCGGCTTTTCTGCGAGACAGATGCGCTTGATGATCTCGGATTTCAGCGGTTCCATGTAGATCTTGTCTGCGATCTGGTTGTCTGTCATGATGGTCGCAGGGTTGGAATTGACCAGAACGACCTCGATGCCGTCCTCTTTGAGTGCGCGGCAGGCCTGTGTGCCGGAATAATCAAATTCCGCAGCCTGACCGATCACGATCGGGCCGGAGCCACTGACCAGGACTTTATGAATATCACGATTCAGCGGCATTTCCGTACCTCCATCATCTGCACAAATTCGTCAAAGATATAAGCGGTGTCCTGCGGGCCGGCGCAAGCCTCCGGGTGGAACTGCACGGACATGGCCGGGAAGTGCCGGTAGCGCAGACCTTCGCAGGTGTTGTCATTGAGATTGATATACAGCAGATCGGCAGCGTCGCGGCATTTCGGATCGTCCTTATCGTACTGCACCTGATAGCCATGATTCTGCGTGGTGACTGCCATATGCTTGGTTTCGAGATTCAGCACAGGCTGATTCGCGCCGCGGTGGCCGAATTTCAGCTTTGCGGTCGGAATACCGTTTGCGAGCGCGAGAAGCTGGTGTCCGAGACAGATCGCCATCATCGGGATATTGAGTGCGATGATCTTTTTCAGCTCCGCGATGATTGCTGTGTTCTCGGCAGGATCACCTGCACCGTTGGAGAGCATGATACCGTCCGGTTTGAGCGCGGCGATCTGTTCTGCAGTGGCAGATGCGGGAAGAACGGTTACGCGGCAGCTGCGGTGTACGAGCGAGCGTGCGATATTTGCCTTTGCGCCGAAATCAAGCAGCACAACATGGTATTTCATTTCGCGGTCGCCCAGTGTATAGCTGCTTTCGCAGGTCGTATTCTTCACAGCATCCTTCACGCGGTAAGCCTTGATCGCATTCAGATCCGCCTGAGCAGGATCGTCGCAGATCATGCCGTTCATCGTGCCGTGATCGCGGAGCACGCGTGTCAGCGTGCGGGTATCAATGCCGCTCATTGCGGGGATATTCTGTTCCGTGAGCCAGTCGGAAAGCCGTCCCTGATTTCTGAAATTGGACGGTGCATCACAGCAGTCCGATACCAGATAGGCGGACAAGAACGGTTTGCGGGATTCAAAATCCTCCGGGATCACACCGTAATTGCCGATGAGCGGGAATGTCTGCACGACGCCCTGCCCGTAATAGCTCGGATCGGTCAGCGTTTCAAGATAACCGTTCATGCCCGTAGCAAAAACGATCTCCGCGATGACATTTTCCTTAGCGCCGAAGCGCATGCCGGGAAAGATCATGCCGTTTTCCAGTACCAGAAAGCCCTGTTTCTGTTCCATATATTCAGCCTCCATATTTTGCACAATATACACCAAAACACCGCCGGAGCAATTCGCTCCGGAGGTGATTGGCATTTGGTTTACACGCTGTAAAGCAGATCTGCGTAGGTGGGATAGGGCTGATATTCCTTTGCCATCAGCGGTTCCAGCTGATCGGCAGCAGCACGCAGTTCATTCATTGCCGGAATGATCGTGTCGCGGCAGTAGTAGGACGGATGCTCTGTATCATACAGCCCGAGCATGACATTTTCGAGTGTTTCGGTCTTTGCAGCGATCTCATCGGTCAGTGCGGAGACCTTGCGCAGCAGCTCGTTTTCTGCGACGCTCTGAATGCCCAGCGAGTGCTTCTTCATCGCATAATCTGCAAGAGAATTGCCGTATGCAAAGCCCGCCGGAACGATCTGTGTCTTTGCCATGTCGATCATGGTGTTTGCTTCGATCGCGATGAGCTTCGTGTAATTCTCCAGCAGGATGTCCTTGCGGGAGACGACCTCGCTGTGGTTGTAAACACCGAACTTCTTGAACAGTGCGACGTTCTTTTCCGCAGCAAATGCGTGGATCGCATCCGCAGTGGTGCGGAGATTCAGCAGGCCGCGGCGCTCTGCTTCTGCCACCCATTCCTCGGAATAGTTGTTGCCGTTGAAGATGATCCGTCCGTGCGTCTTCAGCGTATCAGCGAGGATGCTCTGGACTTCTGCGGCGACATCCTGTGCCTTCTCAAGACGCTCTGCGAAATTACAGAGGGCTTCTGCGAAGATCGTGTTCAGTGCAATATTGGTATCCGCGATGGAGTTTTCGGAGCCGAGCATACGGAACTCGAACTTGTTGCCGGTGAAAGCCATCGGGGAAGTGCGGTTGCGGTCGGAGGTGTCCTTCTTGAAGTCCGGCAGGACATGGACGCCGGTTGCGAGTGTTTCGCGGTGCTTTTCCTCGTCGCGTCCCTGTGCGGCAGCATCCAGCTGGAGCTGGAGGTCATCGCCCAGATAAACGGAAACGATTGCAGGCGGCGCTTCGTTTGCGCCGAGACGGTGATCGTTGCCCGCGGTCGCGACAGAGATACGGAGAAGATCCTGATAGTCATCCACCGCTTTGATGACCGCGCACAGGAACAGCAGGAATTGGGCGTTTTCATAAGGCGTTTCACCCGGGGAA
>JAFZPL010000112.1 GCA_017550355.1 Oscillospiraceae bacterium
GTGGAAGAAATCGTGCCGGTTACCGAAAAAACGGCACCCGAAACAGTGGAAGAAATCGTGCCGGTTACCGAAAAAACGGCCCCCGAAACGGTGGAAGAAATCACCCCGGTTGCCGTGGAAACGGCACCCGAAACGGTGGAAGAAATCGCCCTGGTTGCCATGGAAACGGCACCCGAAACGGTGGAAAAACTCGCACCAGTTGCCGAAGAAGCGGCACACGAAACGGTGGAAGAAATCGCACCGACAACGGAGGAAACTGCAACCACAGACAACCCGAATGCAGAATGTTCCGGATACACTGCACCGGATCTCGCATCCGCCGACGCCGAGATCATCAAAAGTGTTGTCCCGGATATCCAGACAAACACCGGGACATCCGGAAATGCCAAAAAAATCATAAGAAACAGCGCAGCGGACTGTTCAAGGGCAAGAAAAAACACAAATAAGCAGAATGCAGACCGGTTGGGAGGGATGAACCTTGAAACAAACAAATCCGAATTTCAGCCTCACCACGCAGGATGTTGACAAAGCGATTGAAAACCTGGACAGCAGGATCCCGCAGAGATCCGCGCTCTGCGCAGAGCTGTCCGCCCGCAAGCTCGCCGCAATGGAGGTCAGAGCCGTTCCGAAAGCGGATTTCATCACGCGGGAATTCGAAACTTTCCTGCGCTTTCTCAAGGTCAACAGCATCCGCACCGCGATGTATCATTATGAATTCTACGATGAGCACCGTCTGGAGCTCCTGTTCAAGCTTCCGGAGACCAATATCAATCTGTTTGAACGGCGCCCCGTCGGGATGCAGAGCGCTCCGTTTGGTTATCAGCCGGAGGAATCGGATTATGTGTATTATCTCCGATACACCGATTATATCAAGCAGACGGTTGATCCGGAACGTCCGCGTGTGCTCTGGCTGCTTGCGCTGCATCAGGGGTATTCTGTCGCCTGCCGTATGGAGGACGAATGGCTCGTGCGGACAGGACTGCCGAATGTGCAGACGCTCATGCAGGCAGCATCTAATTCCCGCAAATACGGCAATTATGAGCAGGGTATCATCCGATTCCGGTTTACAAATCCCGACGGTTCCGATCTGGAATCCGATGCGGCACAGAGCGAAGTCGAAGCAGCAGATGCCGCTCAGATGAACCAGCCCGTACAGGCTCCGACACCTCCGCCGGCGGAACAGGCGGATCCCGATGCGGCATACCGTCGCATCCTCGATAATATTGAAAAAGGACGGCATTATCAGAACTGATGGAAGCTTTTACTGAAACGATGCGTGCACAGTTTCTTGCGGAACAGAACCGCCTGCGCACCCAACTGAATTTTACAGACTGCATCCGGATTCCGGATATCCGCACGGCAGCTGGGCTGGATCTCGCATACTGGGACACCCCGGACGGCATTCAGCACGCGGTCTGCTGCATTGCAGTCATCGACATCAAAACGCACGCGGTCACGGAGCGTGTGCAGAAAAGCGGTATCATCACCGTACCGTACTGCCCCGGATTTCTCGCATTCCGCGAACTCCCGCTTATCACGGAGACCATCGCGCTCCTGCAGAACAAACCGGATCTTTTCATTTTCGACGGGAACGGCATCCTGCACCCGCGCGGAATGGGCATCGCCGCACATGCCGGCGCAATGCTGGATATCCCTGCAATGGGCATTGCAAAGACCTATTACCGCGTGAATGATACAGATTATACCGAGCCTGCACCGGAAGCCGGAAGCTATACGGATATCGTCATAGACGGCGAGGTGCGCGGCAGAGTGCTCCGCACACAGACAGGCGTCAAACCCGTGTTTGTATCCGTTGGAAACCGCATCACACTGGACACCGCCGCAGAGCTCGCACTTGCGCTGACGGAAAAGGAAAGCCATATCCCGCTGCCAACGCGCATTGCCGACCTCGACACCCACGTCGCAAGACGAGCAGAACAGGGACAGTGACCCTTTGAGATCCCGTGAACGGTTCGCGGGACCTCAAAGGGGTATTTCCCTTGTATTTCATTGTTTTTCAAAGGAGAATTCTCATGGCTGATTTACTGCAAATGGCAAAGGAACTGGGCAAGGCACTGCAAAAGGACGCTGTTTATCTCGCGTTCCGCAAGGCTGCCGAAGACAACGATAACTGCGAGGAGCTTCAGAACCTCATCGGCGATTTCAATCTGAAAAAGCTCAATTACAGCAACGAAAACGATAAACCGGAGCCTGATACCGATCGTCTCAACGCTCTGGACAAGGAAGTCCGCGATGCATATGCCGCGATCATGCGCAACGAAAGCATGGTCAATTACCAGAAGGCACGCGCTGAATTTGAGCAGCTTCTGGATTCCATCAACCGCGTGATCGCTTACAGCGCAGCCGGTCAGGATCCCGATCAGTACGATCCGACCGCAGCTGCGGCATGCAACGGAAACTGCGCGGGCTGTGCGGGCTGCCACTGATGACGATACAGGAAATTGACCGCAGCAAGCTCTCCCCGATGATGCAGCAATATCTCGCCGTGAAGGATGCCGCCGGAGACGCGATCGTCTTCTTCCGGCTCGGCGACTTCTACGAGATGTTTTTCGACGACGCGATCCTTGTTTCCAAGCTGCTGGAATTGACACTGACCGGGAGAGACTGCGGACTGCCGGCGCGTGCGCCGATGTGCGGCGTGCCGTATCATTCGGTGGAGCAGTATCTCAAACGGCTGGTGAATCTCGGCTATAAAGTCGCGATCTGCGAACAGATGGAGGATCCCGCGCTTGCAAAAGGGCTCGTCGAACGCGGTGTGATCCGCATCGTCACGCCGGGAACACTGATCGAATCCAGCATGCTCGACGAATCAAACTGCAATTATCTTGCAGCGGTATGGAGCGCGGAGGATACATTTGCGTTCTGTGCGGCAGATATCTCCACAGGTTCTGTCGATCTGCACCAGCTCAGCGGAAAAACGCGCACCGATGAGCTGATTTCACTGCTCGACCGCTATCATCCGAGCGAACTGCTCATCACAAAAGAATTTCTCGATTACAAAGCCGTCGCGGATTTTCTGAAAACACGGACACAGTGCATGGTCACGCTGCGGGACGATTATCATTTCGCGCCCGAAAAGCAGCGTGAAACCGTGCTTAAACAGTGCTCCGCGGAATCCTTTGCGATGCTCGGACTCTCCGAAAACGGTCCGGATGCACACTGTGCGTGCGGACTGTTCCAGTATATCGCAGAGACACAAAAAGCGCTGGTAGGCCGCTTCACGGAGATTACACTCCACGGCAAGGATGCTGTCATGGAGCTGGACGCGAATGCGCGGCGCAATCTTGAACTGACCGAGACACTCCGTTCCCACGAGAAAAAAGGCTCGCTGCTCGGTGTGCTCGATCAGACAGAAACTTCAATGGGACGGCGTATGCTCCGCACATGGATGGAACAGCCGCTCACAGCGCCCGCCCGCATCATTGACCGCTTGAACGCGGTGGAACTGCTCACGAAAAACAGCGTCGCCATGACCGATCTGCGTGATCTTTTAGACCGCGTCTTCGATCTGGAACGCCTGATGTCGCGTGTCATGTTCCAGAAGGCAACGCCGCGTGATCTGAAATCACTCTCACAGACGGCGCTGCAATTGCCCGCGCTGAAAACGATCCTCCGGACGCTGACACAATCGAAGCTGCTGACCGCGCTGGAAGCCCAGATCTCTCCGCTCAACGAGATCTCTGACCTGATCGAACGCGCCATCGTGGACGAACCGCCCGTACAGATCAAGGACGGCGGCGTGATCCGCGAAGGCTTTCACGAGGAGCTTGATCAATTCCGGCACGCGATGAATCACGGCACAGATCTGATCGCGGAGATCGAAGCACGGGAAAAGGAGCGCACCGGCATCAAGAATCTGAAAACAGGCTATAACCGCGTGTTCGGCTATTATCTGGAAGTTTCGCGTTCCTACTACGAACAGGTGCCGCCGGAATGGATCCGCAAGCAGACACTCGCCAACTGCGAACGCTACATCACCGAAGAGCTGCGCAATGCGGAGAATACGATCGTCGGCGCAAAGGACAAGGCACTTGCGCTGGAAAGCGTCATTTTCACGGAGCTGCGCGAATTTGTCGGACAACAGCTCAAAGCCGTGCAGGAAACTGCGGCGGCTGTCGCGCAGGTAGACGTGCTCTGTTCGCTTGCGAAAACAGCACTCGAAAACGAATACTGCAAGCCGGAAATTGCAGTGGACGGCAGAATTGAGATCCACGGCGGACGGCATCCGGTCGTTGAACAGATGCTCACGGATACGGTCTTTGTCCCGAACGACGTACTCCTCGATCAGAAAGCGAACCGTCTCGCAATCATTACCGGCCCGAATATGAGCGGAAAATCCACCTATATGCGGCAAACGGCGCTGATCGTGCTCATGGCACAGATGGGCAGCTTTGTTCCGGCGGAATATGCCCGCATTTCCGTGGTTGACCGCCTCTTTACGCGTGTCGGCGCATCCGACGACTTGACAGCGGGCGAATCGACCTTTATGGTGGAAATGCATGAGGTCTCGACGATTCTCAAGCGTGCCACACAGAATTCGCTGGTCATTCTCGACGAGGTTGGACGCGGTACTTCTACATTCGACGGCATCAGCATTGCCCGCGCCGTTGCGGAATATATCGCCGGCAAAAAGATCGGCTGCAAAACGCTGTTTGCCACACATTATCATGAGCTGACCATGCTGGAGGGCGAATGCGACGGCGTGCGGAATCTGAGCGTTGCGGTTGCAAAGCACGGAGACAGCATCCGTTTTCTGCGCAAGATCGTGGACGGTGCAGCCGACGACAGCTACGGCATCGAAGTCGCTAAGCTGGCGGGATTGCCGGGTTCGGTTACGAACCGTGCACACACGCTTCTCACCGAAATGGAGGCGCAGAGCCGTGCCGAGAAAGCCGCGTGGAATGCGCAGCGCTCCGCACAGGACGACGGTCAGATGAGCTTTGCCGCCGATGCCGAATCGGAGGTGCTTTCCCGTCTTTCCAAAACGCATGTCGGCGAGCTTTCCGATGGAGAATGCCGCGCACTGCTTGCAGAGCTGACCGGAATGCTGCAGTAAAGGAGTCCCTATGAAAGAAAAACTCCCCTCGAATCTCTTCTGGCTGCTGGTGCTGATCCGCTTTCTCGGACGGTATTATCTCGCACTGCCCGCCGCCATTCTGCTGCTGTTCGCCATCGGCAGTTTTCCCTGTCTGGTGATCTCGCTGCTGCTGATTTCGGTGAATTTTGTGCTCTCTGTCTCAGATGCCAGGATCCTCCAGAGGCAATTGCAGGGGCAGGATGCCAAAAGCGTCGTGTTCAGGAACAGCCGCACAGCACAGCAGGATAATGAGTCTGCGCCGGATATCATTGATGTGGAAGCGTTCGACAAAGATCCGGACGATAACGATTCCGGAAATCCGTACACTTAATCGAAAGGAGCGGTTATGGCTTATCACTACAATTCCCTTACGGGCGATATAATTGTCCGGAAGATACAAAAAAAGAATAAGCGAAATGCGCTGCTTTGCATACTCGGCTTGGCAGCAGTTGCCGGACTCGCTGTTTTTCTGCTCTACATGACCGCGACGGAGCACAAATACCTCTATGCAATTGGCGGACTGCTGCTCTGCGCACTCTTCGTTTACGTGCTGATCACCACAATGCGAAAAGCGATCAGCATCTGGAAGGATCCATCGCGTGCAAGGGTATTCCGCAAATACGGTACACCGGATCAGATCGCGGAAACCATCGCCGCAGGGGCGGACAATGTGCTTCTCGGCAGCGGAAAGGCACTCATCACCGAATCATTCATCATGAAACACAATGATTTTGAGAGTTTCATTCCGTTCACTGATGTTCTGCTCTGTTACCGGAAGGAATCCAGCACAAACGGCATTCCGACGGCGGTCTATTTTGTGGTGCATGACGTCTATGGCGACAGCTTTGAGTATCCGTTCAAGATGGGCAAGAAACACAAGGAGGAAATGGTCGACATCATGAAGCACATTTCCGAACTTGCGCCGCAGGCTGCGTTCGGCTATTCCGGACAGAATCTGAATTATGCCAAAACGCATACAAAGCCACTCCCGCAATAAAAAACAATGCGTATGTTTCAATCCTGAAACATACGCATTTTCGTTATTTCAATGCATTTACAACCGCATCGTACACGTTTTCCATTTTCAATCCGCGCGATGCCTTGATGATCATGCAGCAGGGATTTCCGGTCAGTCCCGGCAGATCGTTCAGCAGTGCTGCCGTCAGATCCTCCTGCTTCGCGAACGCCTTTGCGCCGTCGCCGTATCCAGCGGCAAAATCTGCGAAATTGTCACCGCAGAAATATGCCGTGTCCACTTGTGCCCTGCAGAATGCACCGAGCTCTCTGTGTGCATTGGCCGCATATTCGCCCAGTTCATTCATATTTCCGAGCACCGCAACTGTCTTTGCACCGTTCGCGATGGTCGGGAGCGCCGTCAGCGAGGCACGCATCGCCTCCGGATTTGCATTATAGAAATCACGCACCAGCGTCAGATTTCCGAAAATCTCGCGCTCACTGCGCATCGCGCCGGGGCGGAAATCCGCCAGTGCGACCGCGCATTCCGCAAGCGTCATATCCAGCGTCAAGCCTACCTCCATTGCCAGCAGCGCATTGGTCACATTGTGGAGTCCTGTCATCGGAAGTGTTACGGTGCAGCGCGTTTCACCGCTGACTGCCGTAAAACGGGTATACTCAGCCGTCTCGGTGATATCCTCCGCAGAAAGCGCCGCATGATCTCTGCCCTCTCGCGTGATATAGCGGATATTCTGCGGGATAAACGGGACGCGCCAGATATCGCCGAGCATCGGATCATCCTTCGGCAGGATGAGCTTTCCGGTACGCAGATCCATCTCCCCGGTGATCTCAAGCTTCGCGTTGAAGATCTCCTCCTGCGAACCGAGATTGCCGATGTGCGCCGTTCCGACATTGGTAATGACCGCCAGATCCGGCGGCGCAATCGTCACCAGATTTTCAATCTCGTGACGGTGGTTCATACCCATCTCGATCACGGCTGCCTCTGTCTCAGGCGGCATATGCAGCACTGTAAACGGCACGCCGATATGGTTGTTATGGTTGCCGGAAGTCGCGTAGGTACGGTATTTTGCAGCAAGAACATGCGCAGTCATATCCTTGACGGTTGTCTTGCCGCTGGAACCCGTGACCGCTACGACCTTGCAGCCCTTTGCCTTGCATTCCAAAAGGTATTGGTTCGCGATCATACCATATGCGCGGACAGTGTCCGGAACGATCAGGCAGGGAACAGCCGGCATTTTTACATCCAGATCCGACAAAATGCACATCACTGCGCCCTTATCCACAGCAGCCTGCGCATACTGATTGCCGTCAAAATTCTCACCCTTCAGCGCAATAAAGCAGTTGCCCGGCTGGATCGTCCGCGTATCCGTACTGAATCCGGTGACGGAGAAATCCAGATTTTCGCAGTTAAGCGCCTGAAACGATATGCCCCGCATCTCCATAATACGGTGAATCATCCCAGCATTCATACGGGCATTCATTTCCTGTAAAAGCGGCATAATCAACCCTCCAGCGCAAGTGCGATCACACGGTCAAGCAGCTCTGCGAACGGAACACCGTCTGCTGCCCACATTTTCGGATACATCGAAATCGACGTGAAACCGGGCAGCGTATTGATCTCGTTGAAAACGATCTCATTGGTATCGCGCGTGACGAAGAAATCAACGCGGGAAAGACCGGCACAGCCGAGCGCCGTGAAGATCTTCACTGCCCACCTGCGGACATCCGCCATCGTTTTGTCGTCGATACGTGCCGGAATATACGGCGTCGAGGTCGAAGTGACATACTTCGTCTCGTAATCGTAGAATTCCGCACCTGCGTCGATTTCACCGGCAGTCGCTGCGACGGGATCCTCATTTCCGAGCACCGCCACTTCGATTTCCTTACCGTTGATGAATTCCTCAGCAAGGATCTTCTTATCAAACTTGAATGCTGCCGTCAGTGCCGGAAGCAGTTCCTCCGCGCATTTCACCTTGGAAACGCCGACCGAAGAACCGGTGCTGCACGGTTTGATGAACAGCGGATAGTCCAGTTTTTCCGCGATCTTTGCACACATCGCAGCGGGATCCTTCTCAAAGGAAGAACGGCGCAGCGTGAGCCACTGTGCCTGCCGCACACCGGTCGTAGCCGCGATCAACTTGGTCACGGATTTATCCATCGAAGCCGCCGCCGCGCAGACGCCGCAGCCGACATACGGGATCTTCGTAAGCTGGAAGAGTCCCTGAATGGAGCCGTCCTCGCCGTTTTCGCCGTGGAGAACCGGGAAAATGAGGTCGACCGGAACCGTCTCGATGCGGTCGCCGTCGATCACGCGCAGGCCGACGCCTGTCTCCGGAGAGAGGACTGCGCGCTTGTTGGCGGGATGATTCTCCCAGTTCTTCGCAGCAATATCATCATAATTATCGCCGCCGAACAGGATCCACTTTCCCTCCTTTGTAATACCGACCGGAAGGATCTTTCTCCCCTCTTTGTTCAGGTTCTTGAGCACAGCCGTACCCGAGACCAGCGAGACCTCATGTTCCGGCGAAACACCGCCGAACAGCACCAGAATTGTCTGCATGAAATTCACTCCTTATACGCATGACAGGGGGAAGCAATGCCTCCCCCGTTTGTTTATTTGCCGGCAATCTGAAGAACGATTTTCTCCATTTCGCCGCGTTTTGCAAGCATATCCTTTGCCAGCGCGATCTGTGCGCGGGTGCGGACAAGGTTATGTCCCTCATAATTCGTCTTGAAATACTTGTCGCCGCTGAGATAATCCGTCAGGAACCGCGCAGCCAGCTCAATGGTAATGGTAATTGCGCCCAGAACCATCAGTTCATTCTCCTTTGCGGTCAGGGAACCGGCCGTTTTGCCGATGAATCCCTCTGCAAATGCGCGGAATTTGTTCAGATCCAGCGCGATCTTCGCGGTATCCTTCTCATCCTCTGCCGCCGTACTCGCTGCAAACCGCACCGCGTCGCCGAAATCATGCATGGCAAGACCGGGCATGACCGTGTCCAGATCAATTACGGTCAGCGGTTCACCGGTTTCGCGGTTGAAAATGACATTGTTGATCTTGGTGTCGTTGTGCGTCACGCGCAGCGGGAATGCACCTGCCGCCAGCAGATCAGTCAGCTCAGATGCCAGCGCCGCATTGTCCCGGAAGAACGTGATCTCCGGCTGCACCGAAGCAGCACGGCCGCAGGCATCCGCATCACAGGCGGCAAACAGCGTTTCAAGGCGCTTTTTCGTGTTATGAAAATCCGGAATGGTCTCGTGCAGCTTTGCGGCGTCAAAATCCGCCAGCTGATTCTGGAACTCGCCGAACGCCTCACCCGCCTTTTTCAGCGTGTCAAGGGAATCGCAGAGATCATAGCCCACACCGGGGATAAAGCTGTAAAGCCGCCAGAAATTCTCGCCGTCGAGGCAGTAATTCTCGCCGGATGCGACCGTGAGAAACTCCATCACCGGCTTGCACGCAGCGGCAGCCTTCTTGTTGATGTGCGCCGTGACCGCACCGATATTCTCCATGATCTGCGCAGGTTCCTTGAACACATAGCGGTTGATGCGCTGGAGGATATAGGATTTCACGCTGCCGTCCGCAAGGCGGTAATCCACCAAATACGTCGCATTGATATTACCCTGATGCATCGGCGTGAATCCGAGGAATTTTCCGTCCTTCGCAAAGCGGTCGGCGATCTCCTGAATGGCTGCCTTTTCCTCGACATACTTCTGATGTGCGGCTGCACGATCCTCAACGAATTCGCCCGCGATCATCACGCGGCTGAGCTCCTGTGCGCCGTCGATCAGCAGCAGATCGGCATCCGCACCGACTTCGATCCTGCCCTTGTTCGGCATGCCGATCATATCCGCCGGCGTTCTCGTCGCCATCCGCACTGCATCATCAAACGGCACACCGAATTTTGCCGCCTGCTTCACACAGCGCCAGAGTGTCGAAGTCGAACCTGCGATCGCGCCGTCCATTGTCCGCGCTACGCTGTCCTTGACCTCGATATCCTGCCCGCCGAATTCATAGATGCCGTCGCCCAAGCCGGTCGCACGCATTGCATCACTGATGATGACCATGCGCTCCGGACCGAATGTTTTATAGAGCATCAGCACGATCGCCGGATGCAGATGCAGTCCGTCGGTGATCGCCTGCACATAGATATTCTTTGCAACTGCTGCGCCGATGGGACCGGGGTTGCGGTGATGGATGCCGGGCATCGCATTGAACGTGTGCGTCAGGCAATTCGCGCCTGCTTCAATCGCCTTGATACAGGTATCATAGTCCGCGTCGGTGTGTCCGATGCAGACCAGTGCGCCGCAGTCCCTGATGAATTCCTCGGAGCCGGGCAGTTCCGGCGCAATTGTGACGACCTTCATGCCGTCCAACGACTTGAATTCTTTGAGATCGGGATCCTTGATGAATTTGCCGTTCTGTGCGCCCTTACGCGTCGCATTGATGTACGGTCCTTCCATGTGGAAGCCGAGGATCTGTGCGCCGCTGACCTCACGCGGAGCCTCCGTCACCTTGCGGATGGAATCAATGTCCATCGTCATGGTGGTCGGGAGCCATGAGGTCGTGCCGTTCTGTGCAAGGAACCAGCTCATCTCCTCAAAATGCGCGTCCATCGTATCAAAGCCCGCACAGCCGTGCGTATGCATATCCACCAGTCCGGGGATCGCTGTCAGACCGCTGCAATCCACACCTTCAGTTGCTGCAGATGCCGGTGCAATTGCAGTGAATTTGCCGTCTTCAATGGTAATGTCGGAAAGTATGCCGTCCAACAGGACATTTTTCAGTATCATGCACTGTCCGCCTTTCTGAATTGTTTTCAACAGTATCCGCAGGTACGGATCTCCCATTCTCCGCTGTGATTCTTGGAGAGCACCCAGTCAAAATCCTTATACTGGGAATTGCTCAGCATGGTCATGCGTTCAGACAATGGAACCGGATAGACCACAAAATCCGAATACAGAGTGAGATAGCTCGGCTCCGCATAGCCCAAGGCTTGTTTTTCAGAGGAATACCGCAAATTCTGCAATCTGCATCCTTCATATTTCTCTTCAAAATACGCAAGCACAGTATCGGCAGCCGCCCTGATATCCTCGTCAGAAAAATGCTCAGACTGTGCCAAAGTGACCTCTGCACCGTACACATGTCCGCGCAGTCCGTAGAAATACGCACCGACACAAGCCATTCCGCTCAGCAGCAGCGCGCTCGTAAAGATCATAAGACCTTTCCGCATAATACTCCCTCTTTATCCTGAATCTGATTTGTATGCAGTCTGCGCCAAAGATCAGCATATATAGAATGCTGCTGACGCAGTCAATTGATCAACCGACAGCCGGAAGCGATGCTGCCGCGACTGCCTGACCGACTCTTCTGTCCATCTCATCGGGCAGAATGAACTCGATCTTTGCGGCAAGCTCCGGAAATTCTGCATGCAGCACTTCCTTTGCACCTGCAATGATCAGATCGCCGCCCAGACCGGACGTGACTCTGCCGGAAATCTGGAGATAGGAAATATCATAGAAATCGGCATAATTTGCGATCGCATAGCCGAAATACGTACCGATCGTGCGGAAGATATCCTTCGCGCCCTCATGACCATCTTCGAGCACCTTCTGCACCGCCTTGAGCTTTTCGGCAAGCGTCAGGCTCTCGTCGAGTTTGATACCGGCTTTCGGTGCGAGACGGATGACAGCATCCTGAGAGAAATACTTCACGCCGCAGCCGTAATCGCCCGACCACTCATCGACCGGCGAATCCGGATTGTAGTCCACCGGAACGAATGCAAGCTCATTGTGCCAGCCGGTCACATGTCCCTGCTGATCGATATAGCCGCCCGCCTCGGATGTACCCATCGCAATGCCAAGCACACCGTTGACATTCATTGCCATGGAAGCCGCAAGCGCCGCCACATCGCCGTCGTTTGCAACCGCATACGGGACACCGAGCTCATTCAGCACATCGACATACACGTTCTTGCAAGCCTCGCCCTGCGTATCCTTCGGCACCTTGATGAACAGATGCGATACCATCGCTCTGTTTGCGACCAGCACGCCTGCCGTCGAAACGCCGACTGCATCAAAGCGCGGCATATGCTCCGCCGCTTTCAGGATCGCCGCCTTGATATGCTCGTGGTGATACGAAATATCCTCCTGCAGCTTCGGCAGCCAGACGATCTCCTCAGACCAGACCGTTTCTCCGTCCACGACCGCCGCAACCTTCATATCGCTGCCGCCTGCATCGAATCCGACGCGGCAGCCGCCCAGATTGCGCCCGATTGCCAGCGGACGCGCCTTATTTTCCGGCATATCCTCCTGCGCGAGCTCGACAACCTCAAACGGACGCTCGTAGGTCGTGCTCCAGAAATCGACATCAAATGCGCGAAGCCCCTCTTTGGTATAGGCATCGCGGATGTATTCATATACAGCATGGTCGCCGGACAGCATGACCTTCCAGCCGCCTGCACACCAGAGAATCGTCTTGATCAGGCGTTCTGCATAGCGGCAGTTTTCGGCAAAATCGTCGCCGAGCTTCGTGTCGCGGCGGTACACAAGTCCGTCCTCACGCTCAACGGCGATCGAAAACGGCTTGGTCGCCTTTGCGAGAAAATCGCGGTTAAAGTATACCGCAGGGACAAAATCATGGTCAAGAATCGGTTTGATCATCAGAATCGGTTCCTTTCGTATCAGAATTCAGCGTGCAAAAGCAGCACAAAGACAGCAAAAGGCAAGCGGCGGCTAAGGAACCGTCGCTCGCCTTACTGCATGTTCACTTGGTATTGTTGATATTCCAGCGGAACGGACAGATGCGGGATGCTTTCGTCGTATCGAACATAAAGCTCTTGTCCATTGTCGCCATATCGAGATAGCGGAAATTGGTCTTCTCCTCAGAGCTGCCGAACAGTCTGTCCTTGAGCGAAATGCTGATGCTCGATTTCTGGAGGACGGGTCCCAGCCGGTGATGCTCCTTCATGAAGGTGATGATCTCGGATGCCATCGCAAGCGAGGAATCCGCCACATTATAGACGCCGGTATAATTCGCGCCGTCTGCCTGCCGCAGAAAACCGATGATGAAATCGGAGATATTGTGGATGCAGCAGAGGTGGAAGCCATATTCACCGGTACGGAGCACGAAAATCGTCTTATCCTTCGGATCGGTGATGCGGGACATCAGATGGTCGGTGAAATGAAGCGAATAGACTCCGGGAACACGCATCACACAGGCAATCATCGTCTTGGATTTGCGCACATCATTTGCAAAAGCAGATTCTGCCGCCAGCTTCAGCTTGCCGTAGTTGGAAACAGGTTTCAGCGGATCATCCTCACGCACCGGTTCACGGGAATCAGGCGTTTTGTAGACCTGCGTGGAACTCAGAAGAATAAACTTCTTGATATCCTTGCCGAGCGCAAGCTTATAGAGGAACTTGTCACAGGATGCGGAAAGCTCCATCTGCTGCTTCTCCACGACCGGACCGAAATCATTGTCAACAGTACAGGCAAGATGCACAACATAATCGAACTGGAATTCATCAAAGATCTCACCGTATTTCCCCTGTTCGGAAGGAGCCGCCTCACGGAAGATATAGTTTTCCTTTCCGGCGTTGTATTCGCTTTCCTTAGTATCCACGCCAATGACGGTGTTTCCCTTTTTGAGCAGTCCGGAAACAACATGTTCGCCGATGAGACCGCACGCGCCGGTTACCAGTATGGTTGCCATGATAGATCAGTCCTTTCTACAGTGGAGTATTCATGTCCGTCTGACATGATCAGATGATTCCCCTACTATCCTAATTATATTATACCATACAGAAACCAGAATTGCAAGACTGATTTTTAAAATTTAGCATTTTTTCATATCCGCGCAATCTTTTGTCGGGTCGCGGTGGTAATTCTTCACAAAAAGCATTTATAAACTCCATATCGTTTCTTATGTTTTGTCACGTATATTGCGAAAAAATGACGAAAGTTGCGCTGCGCACGGAATCTCCAGCAGACCCGCAGTCACGCGCGGCACATGATTATAGGGCAACCGGAACATCTGCTCGACCGAACAGACCGCACCCGCCTTCGGATCATATGCGCCGAAGACAACACGCGTAATCCGCGCATTGATGATCGCACCGCTGCACATCGGACATGGCTCCAGCGTCACATATAAGGTCGTATCCGTCAGGCGCCACGAACCGCGGAACCGGGCAGCCTCCTCAATCGCAAGGATCTCCGCATGCGCCGTCGGGCGGCTGTCGCATTCGCGGCGGTTATATCCCCGTCCGATGATCTCGCCCGTCAACCGGTCAGCAACCACCGCGCCGACCGGAATCTCCCCCATCGCAGCAGCAATATCCGCCAACCGCATCGCCTCACGCATATATTCAAAATCATCCATCCTGCACACTCCTCAGAAGAACAGCTGCAGCAGGAGCATCAGCGTGGAAATGGCCGCCCACGGCAGCACCGTGACCGTCTGCATAAAAGCAGAGAGCTTTCTACGGTTGGAAAGCTGTGTCCTGCGGTTCGAGAGAAGCAGATGGCTCTTCCGGACGCGCATATAGAAAAAGATCAAGCCCACGCCGGTCAGCAGCAGAATCATCACATACTGCCAGCGCGGCACAAGGTACGTCGAATAAATGACGATCAGGCGTGCAAAATTCAGCACCGTGAACAGGAACCGCAGTAGCACACATTTCCAGAGTGAACCGCCGCGGAGCATCAGATAACCCGCACCCATGCCAATCATCAGTTCAGCAATGCGGGACGGAAGTGTTCCGGGGAACATGAACGCGCAGAACGCTGTCACGCAGATCGCATATAAATCGCCGAACTGCCGCAATACTGGCAGGAGCAGTCCGCGCAGAAAGATCTCTGCCAGAATCGAAGCAATCACCGCGTCCGCAATAGAATAACTTGCAATTACAAAAGTATCCTTGTAGGTAAAAATAGCCTGTGCCTCTTCCACGCCCTGCGCATGACCGATCAAAGCGTAGACAGCGCTGCATACCATCGCAAATCCGACTGCAAATACCGTTTCAGGCAGTGCGGAAATATTCTGCGGCAGCATCACCTTGCGGGGCAGCCGGAAACATGCGATCATCACACAAATCGGGATGCCGAATTTGAGGAGAAGCGTCAGCGTACGCACACCCGCGACAGCAAGCTGACTGCCGTTCATGCTGAGCGTGAGAAAGTCGAGATGCACATTCAGGTTGAGCAGCCGGAAAATATAGGTCAGGAGCGAACCGCCGGCAACTTCAGAAATGAAATACAGCAAAAGTGCCACACCCGCCGCCTCGCTGACGCGGGCAAGCGTTTTCCGCTCGACACTTGCTGCAGAGGGTTTCGTTACGGCTTTTCCTGCCACGTAGCTGCGTTCTCTGGTGTCATCGGCATACCGGTAAGCAAATTTCGATGGTGAGGATGCTCGCCATTTGCGGAAACTGCTGTTATATTCTTCGTTACGCGAATCGTAATCAAAATCTTCAACCACATTGATGATTTCCTGTGCCATGCTGCTTTCCCTCCCCTCTGCACAGAATGTATATTTTATCACTTTATTATAGCAGATTTCAAAGTGGATTAGAAGATTGATTTTGTAAATTTTTTGTGAATAAATTATGAATAATACCGTTCTGCCTTTTATTTAAGTTTGGAATTATCGGCGGTTCACTGTTTTATTTTCGCAGATTGGTACGAATTTTGTTGATGTTGCCTATTTACAATATCAACAAGTTTTGATATAATAAAATTGGACGTATGTCCGGATGCATAACAATACTTAAAACATGAAGAGGGGGAATTTTATCATGAGAAAGTTTGGTAAAGCACGGTTCGCCGGGTTATGTGCAGCCGCCGGCATGCTGCTGTCTCAGCTCTCTGTCCTGCCCGCACAGGCAGCCGGTGAGATCTCCGACAAGGACATCAAGAAGGAATGCGATGCAGTAATCACCTATGACGGAGGCAAGGAACTCAAACGAGGGGAAAATATCGAGGTATCCGCCGGTGATTTCGGAACGGACGCATCCGCCGTGATTTCCGAGGTGTGGCTCGATATTTCCTGCGATACCAGCAAAAACCTGCCCACCATGCCCGCATTCGGCTATTCTGCACCGGGCTGCGGCGAGTATGACTGGTACAGCGACGGTCTCTGGATTCAGCAGCCGACTGCCAATGCCACCGTTGTTCTGAAGGCAAGCGAGGAATACACTATTCCCGGCAAATTCCAGCTTCAGCTCTGGGGCGAAGAGGGCGAATCGCTCGACAGCATCACCCTGAACGCCGTCGGCATCGTGACCGGCAAGCGGGATAATCTCGGCATCATGACCAGAAAGGGCGACGTAAACGACGACAAGACCGTCAATGTCGCGGACGCTGTTGCGCTCTGCAAGTATCTGACCGAAGGCGAATATGTGAAGGTTCCGGCAAACGCCGACCTCGACAAGGACAACAAGCTCACCGCACTCGACCTAACGCTCCTTAAGCGCGGACTCATCAACGGCGAATTCAACAAGACCGTCGGTGATCAGACCGCGATGGAGTTCGTTTCCAACATCAAGCTGGGCTGGAACCTCGGCAATACCCTTGACTCCACCGTCAACAGCTATTCCAGCCCGAACGCTGCCGAAACCGCATGGGGCTGCCCGACTACGACGAAGGCTATGATCGACACTGTCAAGCAGGCAGGCTTCAATCTCGTCCGTCTTCCTGTTACATGGGGCGAAAAGGTCGATCCGACAACCTATAAGATCGACGACGCATGGATGAAGCGCGTACAGGAAATCGTTGATTACGTCATTGACAACGATATGTACTGCATCGTTAATATCCATCACGACAATTCCAAGCGCAGCTGCCCGTATTTCTATCCGGACCAGGAAAACTATGACAAATCCATCAAGTTTATCACTTCTGTCTGGACACAGGTCGCAACCCGCTTTGAAAGCTACAGCGATCACCTCATTTTCGAGACACTCAATGAGCCGCGTCTGGTCGGAACCTCCGATGAATGGAACGGCGGCAATGCAGAAGCCCGCAAGATCGTCAACGAGTACAATGCGGAAGCTCTGAAGGCAATCCGTGCAACCGGCGGAAATAACGAGAAGCGTTTTGTCATGATGCCGACTTATGCCGCAAACTGCGACGTTGCAACCACCGACATGGTTCTGCCGAACGACGACCACCTGATCGTTGACCTTCACGGATATTCTCCGTATGAATTCGCACTCAAGACCGATGGCACAAATGAATGGGATCAGGGCAGCGGTTCCGGCCCGATTGTGCAGATTCTTTCCAATGCAAAATCAAAGTTCATTGACAAGGGCATTCCGGTCATCATCGGTGAATTCGGCGCAATGAACAAGAGCAATGAGGATACCCGTGCAGCATGGGCAAAGTATTATGTCGGCACTGCAAAGCAGTATGGCATCCCGTGCGTCTGGTGGGACAACAACTACTTTGAGGATTCCCGCAGCGGCAACGGCGAGAGCTTTGGTCTGATTAACCGCAATACCTGCAAGGTCGAGTATCCGAAAATTATGGATGCCATGAATGAAGCACTTGCAAACTAATTCTTCAAAGAGGTGACATATCATTTCTATTCCACATATCATCGCTGTTCTGGTCGCGCTGCTGCTTCTGCTCGATGTGCATGAATTATTCTGCGGCATCCTCACCATGCATACAAAGGTGAAAGCAAAATGCACGGTCGAAACATACTACCGTTCCGATGAAAACGGCGGCGACGAGAGAGAAGTCAGTCTGCATTATGAATATGACGGAAAACAGTATTCTGCAAAAGTCGCAAATATGGGCATCGCGGATATGCTTTGCCAAGGGGCGGTCTACACCGGACGCATCAATCCGCGCAAGCATGGCTTCATCCGCATCACCGCATGGCAGGCACTGCGGGAGCTGAGCGGACTGAGCTGGCTCTTGGCAGTCGGCGAACGGATTGCCTTATATGCGTTTCCGCTGTTTCTGGGCGCAGTCCTGTACTGGCTTATCACGATGTAAATACATTCAGCCGCCGGATGGTTTCTCCGGCGGCTTTCTTTATTCTTTCATCATGAATTATACATTTCTCTTATTTTCGCAGATTTCTGAGCCGTTCCGGATGCGCTCCCCACTTCTCACTCCCAGCTTCTGATTTTTTTCAATTTGGGGCTTGACAAACGGAACAAAATCTGCTATAATAGGGAAGTCGGTGTAAAGGCTATGACCATGACAGCGAAAGGACGGCGGTTTGAATGAAAGATTTACGCTTTGTGCTTTTGCTCGATTGCTACGGCAGTCTGCTCACAGAACGGCAGTATGCACTGCTCGATGGCTATTACAACGAAGATCTCTCGCTCGCAGAGCTCGCAGAACCGCTCAGCATTTCACGGCAGGCAGTCCACGACAGCATTCGCCGCGGCGAACGGCAGCTCGAGGCATTTGAGAAACAGATGGGCATTGCAGCAAGGCTCCGGCAGTACCGGACGCTTTTCTCGCAGATTGTCACGCTCAGCGAACAGATCTCAGAACCGGCAGACCTTGCCGTAGCAGCGGAAATTGCAGAAACCGCGCGGCAGGGAATCAATCTCAAATAACAATGATTGGAGGGAATTCGTATGGCATTTGAAGGATTATCCGAGAAGCTCGGCGCAGTATTCAAGAAGCTCCGCGGACGCGGAAAACTGACCGAAAGCGATGTCAAGGAAGCCATGCGTGAGGTGCGCCTTGCCCTCCTTGAAGCGGATGTCAGCTATAAGGTCGTCAAGGAATTCGTCAGCAAAGTAAGCGAACGTGCAGTCGGTGAGGAGGTTCTCGCATCTCTCACCCCGGCACAGCAGGTAATCAAGATCGTGAATGAGGAGCTCATTGCATTGATGGGCGACGGCAATTCACGTCTGAACATCGCGTCCAAACCGCCGACGGTCATCATGATGTGCGGCCTGCAGGGCTCCGGTAAAACCACACATTCCGCGAAGCTCGCGAAAATGCTCCGTAAAGAGGGACACCACCCGCTGCTTGTCGCCTGCGACATCTACCGTCCGGCTGCTATTGATCAGCTGCAGGTTGTCGGCGAACGTGCAGGATGCAAGGTGTTCTCACTCGGTCAGATCGATCCTGTTGAGATCGCAAAGCAGGGTGTCCGCTACGCAAAAGACAATAACCACGATATCGTGATTCTTGATACGGCAGGTCGTCTGCATATCGACGAAAAGCTCATGGACGAGCTGAAAAACGTCAAGGCAGAGACAGAACCGAATGAAATCATGCTCGTTGTGGACGCAATGACCGGTCAGGATGCTGTCAACGTCGCAAAGGCTTTCGACGAAGCACTTGGCATCACCGGCGTGCTGATGTCCAAGCTTGACTCTGATACCAGAGGCGGCGCGGCGCTTTCCGTTCTGTCCGTTACGGGCAAGCCGATCAAGTTTGTCGGTATGGGCGAAAAGCTCGACGAATTTGAGCAGTTCCACCCCGACCGTATGGCATCCCGTATTCTCGGCATGGGCGACGTGCTCTCCCTGATCGAAAAGGCAGAGGATGTTTACTCGAAACAGGAGGCTGAGCGCCTTTCCCAGAAGCTCACCAAGAGCCAGTTCGATATGAACGATCTGCTCGCACAGCTCAAGCAGATCCAGAAGATGGGCGACCTCAAGAAGATCGTCTCGATGCTCCCCGGCGTCGGCAGCAAGCTGGATCAGCTGGATCTGGACGATAAGGCATTCAAGCGTGTGGAGGCGATGATCACCTCCATGACACCGGCAGAACGTGCAAAGCCCTCGATCATCAATCCGCCGCGCAAGCGCAGAATCGCAAAGGGCTCCGGCATGCAGGTGCAGGATGTCAACCGTCTGCTGAAACAGTTTGAGCAGATGCAGGATATGATGAAAAAGCTCGGCGGCATGGGCAAAAAAGGACTCTTCGGCAGACGCAAAATGCCGAAGATGGATCCTGCCATGCTGGACGGCATGACGCCGCCGGGATTCCCGAAGAATAACTGAGGCTGAACGCTTATGTTCATCGGAATGCTTGATGTGATCCTGGGCGTTGCGCTGCTCGCAGTGAATGCGACGGAGTGGAAATGGCTGGGATCCTTTGCAGACAAGATCACGATGCGCGACAAGAAAGGCTTTCGCATTGCAATGTATATTGTCGGTGCGGTGCTCGTCGTGATGGGCATTGTGATGCTGCTGCTGACCTGATGCTTTCACCGCAATCTTTTTGCGTGAAATACAAATGCTATCTGAATTACGGAGGTGAATAAACATGGCAGTTAAGATTCGTCTGAGAAGAATGGGTGCAAAGAAGGCACCGTTCTATCGTATCGTTGTTGCGGACGGCAGATATCCGAGAGACGGCCGCTTCATCGAAGAGCTGGGTTACTACGATCCGACCAAGGAGCCGTCTGTGGTCAAGGTGGATGCCGAGAAGGCTAAGACATGGCTTGCAAACGGCGCACAGCCTACGGATACCGTGCGCACGATCTTCAAAAAGGAAGGCGTTCTTTAATCCGAAATCCATTTTAGCGGGAGTTACAAATGAAAGAGCTTTTGAATGCAATCGTGGATGGTCTGGTCACCGATAAAACTGCGATCCAGATCACCGAGGACGAGGCAAACGAAGAGGGCATCATTGTGCTGCACCTCAATGTTGCCGCGGACGATATGGGCAGAGTGATCGGCAAGCAGGGCAGAATCGCAAAAGCGATCCGCACGCTGATGCGTGCAGCTGCAGCCCGCGAAAACAAAAAGGTTGCTGTCGAGATCGAATGATTCACAATGCAAACAAGGAAAACGGCACAGGCGATTCGTCTGTGCCGCTTTTTCATATTCATGCAAACTGCAGATTGGCGCGTTTTCTCTCCAGAAGCATTGTCAGGAGAAGCACTGCGACAAACGCGATCAGGCATAAGCCCTCCATCAGCGTTGTGAGCACATGTCTGTGCATTCTGAACGCAATGCGGATGCATGAGGCCTCATCCACTGCCATGAACGCTGCCGGCAGGAACCGCAGAATCACGCCAAACAGATTCTGTTTTCTGCCGTAACACAGGAGAAACGCGAGCGGATAGCAGAGAATTGCGACAAACAGTGCGACAATCAGGCACCATGTACGCTCATTTGAAAAAAATGCATCCAGACCGAAGCCGTCTCTCATATCGCCGATAAAATCAATCATGCAGGGCGTAAGATAGAGACAAAGCGCATAGAGCGCGGTGTGAACACCGGCGAGCCAGTTGGTCTCGCTAAACAGCGCAATCAGCGCACATGCAAAGAACCATGCTGCGAATGTGGACGTGCTGATATAGGGCATTCCGCAGTCCGCTGTGGTGACTGCACTCAGCAGCACGATCAGAATGCCCGAACCGATGCCGAGCAGCGCAGTCATACAGTAAGAACGAGCATTGTTTTTGAATATTGCTGTTTTCATGTTTCTTTCCTCCATTCAGCCTGAATAGGTGTCGTAGCTCCATGTGTACCAGTTTCCTGCGAACGGTTCCTGTTTCGTGAAGCGCGTGTCCGCATCATAGCCTTCATCCAGATAGATTAAATTTACGCAGTACAGATCGGGCTGATTATTACCGTCGCCTTTGATTTTTTCGACAAATGCAACGAGCGATAACCGCATATCGCCGTCTTTATCATAGTCCACAGTAATCGTTTTGTGCAGACCGTTCAGGATCGTTCTGATCGGTTCCGATGCATTTTCTGTACTCACTTTGCCGGATACATGCTGCGCTTTGCATTCCGAAACGAGCTGTTCCAGCTGCGTCTTGTTCTCTTCATAATACGCACGAACTTCGCGCTGCGGTCTTGTATACGAAAGCTGAATCTGAATCAGCGCCGCCGCGCAGAACGCACCGATCGCAATACCGATCCACACCTTTTTCATGCGCTCTCCCTCTTTTTCAGCAGATATTCGCAGAAAATGCATGGAAGGATCCCGATTGTATAGCAGAGCAGGTCGCCCCATGAAAAACCCGTCCCGATCAGCACGCGCAAAAAGCGGTTCGTGATGCCGAATCTGTCGCAGAATCCCCATAGCTGCAAGAATTCCACACAGTATGAGAATCCGAAGATCACCGCCGGCAGCACCCATCCGAATCGCGGTCTGTGCGGTGAGACCGTCCGCGCAAGGGTATAGAGCAGGATCACCACCAGAATATCACCAAGCGATCCGCGCACCCATCCTTTCGCATACAGTCCGATCAGCACTTCCGTTCCGAGCAGCACCGCCGATGCGATTCCCATGCCGATGCGCAGTTTCCGCTTATCCATTCTGCGCCCTCCATGCATCCCGGAACACGCAGTAATCCGAAAGAAACGCCTCTGAACTGAGATTCCATCTGCGGAAATCCGCATTTTCCAGATCATCGCCGCGGCTCATCAGCGTCGAAAGGATCGACGGCAGCTTTCCGGCTGCTCTGATCGTGTCCATATGCTGCATCATTACACCGTAAGCATCATCGGACAGGGACGAAAGCGCCTTGACATCCAGCTCCTTCAGCGTCCCTTGCTCATAGCGCGTAATATTGTATTCCGCAATCAGCGCATCCGGACGGGAGAAGCACAGCAGCCCGAACATGCCGATGAATGCGGCGGAAAAGACCGCTGCCGTCGGAAATTTCCGGATATACTGGCGGAGTATCAGACAGATGAAGCCGATGCCCAGCAGGAGCATGAACCATGTCGTGAAGAGGCGCTGGCGCGTCAGACCGTAAGCGTGGATATAGAGGAGCATTTTGGCAACCGCCGTGGAAATAATGAACAGCGTGCAGCCGCAGAGTACCGTGACATACAGCGTCAGCATCTTCGGGCGTTTTTCGCCGCCGTCCTTGGCGCAGCCGTTCACAACCAGAATCACGATCAGATTGATCACTGCGATTGCGCAGAGCTCAAAAAATCCGCGCCGCGCATATTCGGAATAGATCATATCCGAAGGCAGCTTTCCTGCAAACGCCGAGAAAAAGTAACTCGTCTGCGTACAGATATACGCCAGATACATGAGGCAGATAGGCGTGATGCCGGCATAGATGCTCAGATTGGAGATGATGCGGAAGGTGGAAAGCGTATCCGCATGTTCTTCGTCCGTGAGAAAGCCGTTCTCTCTGCGTTTTGCACCGCTGAACCAGATGCCGAACAGGATGAATCCGAGGGGAATGCCGCACAGCATCTCAAAGATCATCTTCTTTGCATCCCGTGTGAACAGATCGCCGATCTTTTCAAAAATCACCTGCATACCGGAATCTGCGGATGACAGCAGCATTCCGACCACGACCGTCAACGGAATCGTGATGAACAGTGAGAGAATGATCGTCCGCACCGATTTCATCGACTTGGAATGCTTTGCGGAATCCGCCAAGGCTGACGGCGCGGCACCGATCATGCTGAGCGGCTTCCCCAGAGAGGACGCGAGATCCAGCGGGAAATAACGCGTAACAAACGGAATTCCGCCGCATACCGCATGGATCCGCCATATTTCCCCTGCCAGCAGGAAAAGGATGCACATGAAATTCACCAGCATGCTCGATGTGAGCGAAAAAACTGCGGTGAATGCACAGAGCACTGCGCCGAAGATCCGCTGTGAAAGCTGCGGTCTGCATCCGGATCGCCGGATATAGAGCATGCCCAGCAGATGCAGCACCAGAAAGACAGCCGTTGTGAGGTAGCTGCTGTAATTGTGCAGCACATAGCGCATAAACACAAATCCGAGCGGCAGACAGAGCCACGCAAACAAGTGATCATGCGGCTGCACCTCATAATGCGGTTTGACCGGACTCATCACCGCGGGCGGCGGAGCATATCCCGTAAGAAGTTCCTGCGGCATATCCGAAGAAAGAAAGCTGTTCTGTTCCATATGAACACCTCCGTACTTGACGAATCTCGCTTTTTATGGTATGATGGTTGCAGCCGGCATCAGCGTGAAGCCGTTTTCATAGCTGCCGGATACAGAATAGGCGTATGTCTTTCCGTATTCCAACGTAAATGCGCTGCTTTCGTTGCTATGCGCGATCAGCTTCGCTTCAGAAAACTGTTCCTTGATGCCATCCGCATCACCGGAAAAGACCAGATAAAACGTGAAATCCTCCCGCGAACTGTTCTCCGGAAATTCAGCCGGCGTCAGGGCAAAACGGCTCTTTCCGGTCATAGGCGTTTCATCCGCATGGCAGCACGCCATCCCGCCCATCAGATCGCCTTTGAGGAAATATTCCAGATCCACACGGTAAACCGGTTCACTCACCGCGCTGAAATCCACCGTAATGACTGCCTCATCCGGAGACGGAGCCGTTTCTGCTTCGGGTTCCTGTACGCATCCCGCAAGCGAAAACGACGTCATCACCGCAGCCATCGCTGCAAATGCTTTTGTTTTCATGGATGATTCTCCTTATCGCTGCGCCGGAAAATTCGCAATACCGACGCAGAGCCAGTATACTTTGATGACCTGCAGCACGCCCCAGATGAGCAGATAGGTTCTGCGGATCTTGTCTTTATCCGGCATATTACCGATCCCGCGCTGCCAGCGTTCCGTTTCGGAGCGTACCTGCTGCGAATAGAGAAAATACAGCACCATCCCGTCACCGATCAGCAAAAGTCTGAAAATCATATTCATCATAATACGCACCTCCATCGTCTTTCACGACATTCCGTGAAAATCCTTTATCAACAGAATGAATATCCAGAACCACACCTGCGGAATGATCCCGGTCACCAGAAACGCCGTCCGCAGCGGCGCAATATCCGCCGTTGTTCCGCGCCGTTTCGCCTGCCGGATGCGCGATGCTCTGCACAGACGATAGAGCCCGTACCAAAGTGCCGCACCCCCCACTGACACCGAAATGAGCATCAGCCAAATCTGCCATTTCACGGCGATCCTCCTTCCGGCTCATACACCAGAATATCGCCCGGCTGACAGTCCAGCTCGCGGCAGATCGCCTCCAGCGTCGAGAACCGCACGGCCTTTGCCTTGTTGTTTTTCAGGATGGAGAGATTCGCCGGCGTGATATCCACGCGCTCCGCAAGATCTCCCGCGGATATTTTCCGCTTTGCCATCATCACATCGAGATTCACGATAATCGGCATATTGCTCCCTCCTCAGATCGTGTAGTCGTTCTCTTCGCGCATCGCAACAGCCGCCGCGAACAGATTCTTCATCACGCGTAGAATCAGCCCCGCAAACGCCGCAACAAATGCCACGAAAACAGCGAGCAGCCGGAAGTAGACCAGCGGTGTCCAGACTGCCGCGACGCCGAAACAGCACCACGAAATCACGCGCAGGCATGTGACATTCTGCTCAACGAACAGCTTTTCCTTTGCGATATTGCCAAGCATTCCCAGAAGCTCCCAGACCGCCAGAATCCCGAGCATATCGCTGATGTAGAAGATCACATTCAGCAGATTCCGGATCGGTTCCTGCTCAGAGACCGCGTCGTACCATTCCGTGATGATCGGGATACAGAAAAGTGCGGCGACTGCAAGCAGCAGCACGATCAGCGTCAGCAGTCTGGAAAGGCGGAGGGAATGTGCGGATGTCCATTTGCATTTCATAAGAAAGACTCCTTTCGGGTTTCAAATATCGCGATATTTCGCTTCCTGTTTGTTCCTTGCCCATAGTATAGCACATCTCATCTCGTTTGTCAATAGAAATTTATTGTTTTTCGATAAATTCTTACTGAATATCGAAAATCGGAGGTTCTTCATGCATCTGAACCGTCGTTTTGCACAATTTTCGCGCCGCAAAAGGGCAGTCTGCCTTTGTGTACTCCCCTTTGCCGCTTTCGGCATCCTGTACGCGCTCAAGATCCTGTACGAAAACACGCTCATGCAGCATATGCCGCCCTGCTTTCTGCGCACACTCACCGGCTGGCTCTGTCCCTCCTGCGGGATGACGCATGCCGTTTTTGCGCTGACAAGGCTTGATCTGGTGACAGCGCTCCGCGAGAACCTGATGATTCCCCTCATCGCACTGTTCGGTTTGCTCTGGTATCTCGAACAATGGATCGCACTGTCGGGCAAGCCGCGCCGGTTGCTTCCCCGCAGCAGAAAATTCTGGATCGGGGTTCTCATTTTCTGGCTGATCTACACGATTCTGCGGAATCTGCTCCCGACCGTTTGACAAAAAACCGAAAACATGGTATACTGTATAGGCTAGGAGGTGGCGTAATGCTGCAATATGTAACCCCGGATATGCTTCGCCCGCTTCTCAAGAGGGAGCATCCGGAATGGAATGATGACACACTGAACCGACAGGCGATCTTTTACATCGCGAATATCCATGAATTTCTCGATCCCCCGCTCTTCTGCTATTTGCAGACAGGCGAGAAGAAGGATTTCCAGTTCGTAAAATATTCAATTCTTCAGATCATGACCATGCAGCCGGGCAAGAGCTATTTTGGCGCCCTGCTGCTCATGAATGAATACATCAAGGACCGTTCGCTCGGCGAATCCCTGATCCTGCGCCGCTGGTAACGGAGGGCTGCACATGAATCTCACTGAATCCGAACAAACCGCCGTACAATTTTACGAGGGCGATGTCCGGCAGGAACAGAGCGGCGATCCCTTTTGGGGCGATCCCCGCGCATACTGCACACTGAATGCGCTGCTGTTCTCCGGTCTCCGGACAGAACGCACACGCATCAAAGAGGGCAAGCAGATGAATTCCGCAATGCTTTCCGATCTGCCGCGTCTGCTGGAACTGTACGGCGCACTGTTTTCCGCCGCGAAAAAGGGCGCACAGTATCACATCAGCGCCGGGTACCGCGTTGAACGTGCCGCAGATTTCGCAGTCTGCCGCGAAGCCGGTGAAACCCTCGCGTTCACATCTACCTGCATGAGCGGATTTCTGCCCGCATACGGCGATAAACACGATATCGTCCTGCTCACCTACCGCATCCCGTCACACACACCGCTTGTGATCTTCTCACAGCTGCTGACATCCTATCTCAAATCCAATGAAGATGAGCTGCTTCTGCCGCCCTATCTTCATTTCCGCTGTACCGAGCGCCCGCTGTCTGAGGATGACCGGAATATCACCGACATGAACGGGAATCCCCCGCTTGGCGCATTTGTGCTGGATATTCTGCTGCAGAAACAGATTCCCGGAACGGATGCACCGGAAATGCTGTCCGCAGAGCAAGCCGAAGCCGGCATCCGGCTCTTTTCGCAGCTGAATGCGGGATATCCGGATGATGCGCTCCATGCCGACGACGTAACTGCCTATCTTGCGTTTAAAGAATCGCTGCAAGCATATCTCCGGAATCTTTCCGCGATGATCTATCAATAAGCAAAAAACAGAGACCGCACAACTGTACGGTCTCTGTATTCATGTATATACGTGATTTCTGAAGATCAGTTCTCCTCAGGCATTTCCCAGTTGTGCCAGACGTTCTGCACATCGTCGTCATCTTCGAGATGCTCCAGCAGCAGATTCATCTTGCGGAGGGATTCCTCCTCCGTCAGCGTCACATAGGTGCTCGGCACTTCCTCTGCCTCAGCGGATGCCACGAGATAGCCCTTCGCGGTCAGTCCCTCCCGGAGCTCGCCGACCTTTTCCGGCGCACAGATAATCTCGATGCTGTCCTCTTCATAGGTCATATCGTCGCCGCCCAGATCCATCACATCCTCCAGAACGGTATCCTCGTCCAGCTCGCCTTCGTGCTCGATCACAATTACACCCTTTTCGGTGAACAGATACGAAACACAGCCGGTCGTGCCGAGATTGCCGCCGAATTTATCGAAATAATGACGGATATTGCCCGCAGTACGGTTCTTGTTGTCAGTTAGGCACTCGACAATGACCGCGACGCCGTTCGGGCCGTAGCCTTCATAGGTCAGGCTCTCATAGTTGTTCTTGTCGCTGTCGCCGGCTGCCTTCTTGATGAGACGCTCAATATTGTCGTTCGGCACGTTGTTGGACTTTGCCTTTGCAATGAGGTCGCGCAGCTTGCTGTTGTTGTTCGGATCTGCACCGCCCTCTTTGATGACGACCATCATTTCTCTGCCGATCTTGGTGAAGATCTTCGCCTTGACCGCATCGGTCGCTTCCTTTTTACGCTTGATATTATTCCACTTGGAATGTCCCGACATATAAAACTCCTCCTATTCTCAAATATTGGTTCCCTGCGGATTGCTCTGCCAGATCACTGCAAACAATTCCTGCAGACGCTCTGTTTTTCCGCAAAGATAAAGATATCCGAACAGACACTCAAACCCTGTCGCCTTCCGGTAATCCGCAGGTGTTGCAGAACGCGGCACAGAGATCCCGTGCGCATTGCGTCCGCGCCGCAGGATATCCGCTTCGTCCTCTGTCAGCATATCGGCGATCTTCGCCGCTGCTGCAGCCTGATACGCCGCACGCACATGTGCGACCGCCGCATTGTGAAGCTCCTGCGGCGGCCTGTTTGCCTCGCGCAGAAGTGTTTCGCGCACCATCACCTCGTAGACGCTGTCGCCCAGAAATGCCAGTGCCAGCGGGCTGAACTGCTTGGCTTCGTCCGGCGTGAGGGTTTGTCCGCTGTTCATTCTGTCAATCGACATAATCAAACTCGACACCGCCGATCGAGACGGTATCGCCCTCCTTCGCGCCCATTTGCTCCAGCTTGTCAATGATGCCGCTGCTTCTCAGCACGCGCTCAAAATACTGGAGAGACGACCAGTCATCAGGGTTGACCGTCCGCATGATGGGCTCCATCCACGGCGCATCCACCTGAAATACGCCGTCTTCATCAATTTCAATGGTAAAGCTGCGGTCATTCGCGGGCTTGCGCATTTCCTCCGGAATCTCTTCCGGTTCGAAGCGCTTGACCGGCGGCAGCGTTTCCAGTGTCTTTGCGATTTCGTCAATCAGTGCCTTTGTACCCTGCACGGTCGCAGCAGAAATCACATAAAACGGCAGCCCTTTTCCGGTGATATATTCCCGCAGACGGGCAATCTGTTCCTCGTCCGCAAGATCTGATTTATTCGCCGCGACAATCTGCGGGCATTTGCTCAGATCCTCCGAGAAATTGGCAAGCTCCCTGTTGATCGTCTCAAAATCCTCAATCGGATCCCGTGCCTCACAGCCGGAAACATCCAGCACATGCACGATCAGACGGCAGCGCTCAACATGCCGCAGAAACGCATGTCCGAGGCCGGCACCGTCTGCCGCGCCTTCGATCAGACCTGGGATGTCTGCCATCACAAAGGAACGCTCATCGTCCAGCTTCACAACACCGAGCACAGGTTCCAGCGTGGTGAAGTGATAATTCGCAATTTTCGGTTTTGCAGCGGAAACGACCGAGATCAGCGTCGATTTTCCGACATTCGGGAAACCGACGAGTCCGACATCCGCAAGCAGCTTCAGTTCCAGAATGACGTTCATTTTCTCGCCGTCAAAACCCGGCTTTGCAAAGCGCGGCACCTGTCTTGTGGACGACGCAAAATGCTGATTGCCTTTGCCGCCGCGTCCGCCCTTGCAGATCACGACCGGCTCGTCTCCGGAGATATCCGCGATGACTCTGCCCGTCTCCTGCTCGCGGATCACAGTGCCGCGCGGCACCTTGATGACAAGATCCGGGGCACTTTTTCCGGTGCAGCGCTTGGCAGCACCCGGCTGACCGTTCTCCGCAACATATTTGCGCTGATACCGGAACGAAATCAGCGAGGAGAAATGGTCGTCTGCGACAAAAACAATATCGCCGCCCTTGCCGCCGTCTCCGCCGTCAGGACCGCCTGCCGCAACATATTTTTCACGGTGAAAGCTGACCGCACCGTCGCCGCCGTTTCCGGCTTCAATGCGGATCTTCGCCTGATCTACAAACATGGACATGGTCATTACCTCAATTCATAAAAGATCCCCCTGCCGAAGATGGAAGGGGGATCTTGCGGCGGGCGTCCGGTCAGAACCGGCACACCCGACCGAACTATTTGTTTTCAGCGGTATGGCTTACTGCTCGACAGCGTAAACACTGACGCGCTTGCGGTCTCTGCCGAGACGCTCGAAGCGAACCTGACCGTCGATCTTGGCAAACAGTGTATCATCAGAACCGATGCCGACATTGTTGCCCGGGTGGATGTGAGTACCGCGCTGACGCACCAGAATGTTGCCAGCCTTCACGTAAGAAGAATCGCCGCGCTTGACGCCCAGGCGCTTTGCCTCGGAATCACGGCCGTTCTTTGTGGAACCAACGCCCTTCTTGTGAGCGAAGAATTGCATGGAAATACGGATCATTTGAATTACACCTCCGTTACATTCAAATCAGTTGTGTGTATCCGTCTGCTGCACTGTTTTGAGTGCCAGCATGCCGGATGTGTCCTCAGAGAGCACTGTCATATGCAAATAGAGCCCGCGCAGGATATCGGACTGCACACGGTTCACCGACGGAATACGCAGAGAGATCCGGTTGTCCGCGCCGCGGGATGCATGTACCCGCACGGCGTTTTCGGGGACACCGAAATATTCTGTGAGCGTATTGCAGGTGAGCTGCACTGCGGATGAGACTGCCGCGCACAGAACGGAAAACGCCGCATCTGCGCTGCACACATCATGACCGGACA
>JAFZPL010000113.1 GCA_017550355.1 Oscillospiraceae bacterium
CATCGCGAAATTTGCCGCGCTCGACCGTCTGCGCGTTCTCAGGCGGCTGCATCCGGCGGAAAATCTCGACGAACAGCAGATCGCCGATCCGTCAGGGCTGACCGGCGACGATCTCTTCGACGGCTTTTTCGCTGAGCTGATTGCCTGCCTCAGCGAAGAGGATCAGGCGCTGTTCATCCGGCTCTTCTGGAACGGCGAAAGTATGGACGAGGCATCGCAGCAGACCGGTAAAGATAAAAGTGTGCTCTACAACCGCGTTTCCAGAGCCAAGCGAAAGATCATCCGGCAGCATCCCGGCTATTTCAAAAAGGAGGAAAAGTCATGAGAGATAAGATATATAGTATGCTGAACGCACATCTGACCGCAATGCCGTCCGAACCGCTCTGCGATGAAGAGGTCTCCGCAGTCATGAGTCGGTTCCGGCAGAAGGTGCAAGCGCAGATCCGCCCGACAAAGCAGAACCGACGCAGAGCAGTCCTGCTCACTGTGTTTGCGGCGGCAATGCTCTCCGGTACGGCGTACGCATCCGAAAAGGCGGCATCGAAATATGCGGATCAGCCCCCTGTCTACGATGCAGACGGCAACCCCGTCCCCCGTTATGTTCCCGCATATCAGGTCAACGGGAACGGGCAGACCTACGGCTCAGCGGTCGTTCCGGGAGATCCGGAGAAATATGTGTATCTCGAAGATTATCCCGATCTCATCAGCGTGATCGGCGATCACGGCATTCAGGGTTATCTCTATCTGGAGGATTTCATCGGGGACGATATCAAGACACCGGAGGAAGCCGCAGCACAGTCCGAAGCAATCAGAAACGGCACCTATGTACCGAAATCCCGCCCTGTCTATGCTTCCGACGGAAAAACAGTCATCGATACCTTCACCCCGGGCAGCACCCATTGATCCGAACCTGCGGCAGTCCCACTGACTGCCGCGTTTTTTGCGCTTTCAAACCGATTTCTGCATGAGACTTGAAATTTTTGCGGGGATGTGGTATAATGGTAAACGAGTCCGATGAAAGGCAGGTATATTATAGTATGGATATCATTCAGCAGATTTCGGAGGAGCTCAGTCTCCGGCGTGAACAGGTCGAAAATGCCGTTGCACTGCTTGACGACGGAAAGACCGTTCCGTTCATCGCCCGATACAGAAAAGAGCTGACAGGCTCTCTCGATGACCAGATTCTGCACACACTGAGCGAACGGCTGGACTATCTGCGCAAGCTCGAAGCGCGCAAGGAAGAGATCATCGCCGCAATCGCCGCACAGGAAAAGCTCACGCCTGAACTCGAAGCCGCAATCCGCGATGCAAAAACGCTCGTTGAGGCGGAGGATCTGTACCGCCCCTACAAGCAGAAGCGCAAGACAAAGGCGTCTGTGGCAAAGGCACGCGGGCTCGAACCGCTCGCACTGCTGCTGATGGAACAGCGGCTTGACACTGTTCCGGAGGAGGAAGCAGCGGCGTATGTCGATGCCGAAAAGGAAGTGCCGGATGTCGAAGCGGTACTCGCCGGCGCAATGGATATCATCACGGAGACTGTCTCCGATGATGCAGACGTGAGAAAGCGTCTGCGCAATGTGCTCTCGCTGCGCGGCAGTATCGTCACGAAGGCTGCCGATCCCGAAGAAGACAGCGTTTACCGCTCCTACTACGATTTCTCCGCACCGATCCAGAAGGTCGCAAAGCACAGCATTCTTGCTGTCAACCGCGGCGAGAAGGAGGGCTTCCTCAAAGTCTCCCTTACAATGCCGGACGGACTCGGCGAACAGCTCGTCACCAAGACCTATGTCAGAAACGACAGCCCCGCGGGACAGCTCGTCGAAGCGGCAGCCGTCGAAGCATATAAGAAATCCCTGTTTCCTGCTGTCGGCCGCGAGGTGCGCAATGTGCTCACCGAAGCCGCCAACACACAGGCGATCACCGTGTTCTCGGAGAATCTCCGTCAGCTGCTTCTCCAGCCGCCCATGCGCGGCGCGATTACGCTGGGACTGGATCCCGGCTACACGCACGGATGCAAGCTGGCTGTTGTCGACGAGACCGGCAAGGTGCTCGATACGGGCATCGTAAAGCTGGCGGGCGCCTCTGCGGGTATGATCTCCTCCAGCAAGCAGAAGCTCAAGCGCATGATCGTGGAAAACAGCGTCAAGATGATCGCGATTGGCAACGGAACCGCATCCCGCGAGTCCGAGCAGGCGGTCGCGGAGATCCTCGGCGAGATCCCCGATCAGGGCGCTGCATACATGGTCGTCAGCGAGGCGGGCGCATCGGTCTACTCCGCATCCAAGCTGGCGGCGGAGGAATTTCCGGATTATGATGTCGCGCTGCGTTCGGCAGTCTCCATTGCACGCAGACTGCAGGATCCGCTCGCAGAGCTTGTAAAAATTGATCCGAAGGCGATCGGCGTCGGTGAATATCAGCACGATATGCCGCCCGCACAGCTCAACGCATCGCTCGCAGATGTCGTCAGTGACTGCGTGAACGCAGTCGGCGTTGACCTCAATACCGCATCCGCACCGCTGCTCTCCTATGTGTCCGGCATTCACAGCGGCATTGCACACAATATCGTACAGTACCGCGAGGAAAACGGCGCATTCACAAGCAGAAAGGCGCTGCTCAAGGTGCCGAAGCTTGGCGCAAAGGCATATGAGCTCTGTGCAGGCTTCCTCCGCGTGCGTGACGCGAAGAATCCGCTCGACAACACCGGCGTCCACCCCGAAAGCTATGCCGCAACAGAGGCGCTGCTCTCTGCCTGCGGCTGCTCGCTGGACAGCGTCGGCAAGGATCTGTCCCGGCTGAACAAAGCCATTGAGGAAAAGGGCTATTCCGCACTGAGCAAGGAGCTCGATATCGGTGAGCCGACGCTCCGCGATATCGTTTCCGAACTGCAGAAGCCCGGCAGAGATCCCCGTGATGAGCTGCCGAAGCCGCTGCTGCGCTCCGGCGATGTGATGACACTGGAAGACCTGACGCCCGGCATGGAGCTTGTCGGCACGGTGCGCAACATCGTGGATTTCGGCGCATTTGTCGATGTGGGCGTTCACGAAGACGGACTGGTGCATATCTCGCAGCTTGCAAAGCGCAGAGTTAATCACCCGCTCGATGTGGTCAAGGTCGGACAGGTCGTGCATGTACGCGTGCTCGAAGTGGATGTAAAGCGCGGCAGAATCTCCCTCACCATGAAGGGCGTGCCGCAGGATCCGCAGTAACACCGGAAAAGTCCATACCTGAACAAAGGAGAACTGTTCTCATGGATACAGAACTGAAAATCTACCTGATCGTGATCGGGATCATGAGCTTCATTACATTCATTCTCTACGCCGCTGACAAGCACAAAGCGATCCATAATCAGTGGCGTATCCGTGAAAGAACACTGCTGCTCTTCGGCGTGTTCGGCGGCGCCGCCGGTGCGCTCATCGGCATGGAGCTCTGCCGCCACAAAACAAAGCACTGGTATTTCTGGCTCGTGAATATTCTGTCGCTCGGGATACACTTCGCAGTTTATATGCACCTTGGTGTCATGCCGGCTGTTAAGGCAATGAAGTGATCCGATTTCACACCGCTCTCTCATCGGGAAAGGGTAACACAACATGATCATCAAAGTGACTATCAGAGACTCGGAGATCGTTTCGGCGATCCTGTACCGCAATGAAGACCGTACAGACGGCATCATGCTGAAGCATACCGGTACAAAGCTGGTGTTCAACCGCAGATGGAACGTGCAGCTGGATGCTTCCCGCATCCTGTGCGAATCTGTCCGCCGGTCGAAAACAAGCGCGGTCAATGTGGTCACATATAAGATTTCCTACGGCGGTCTGGCAGAACAGCGCCTGACGGACGGGCTCACGAGCAAGGTGATCAAGGTTGAGCGCGTGTTCCGGCGTCCGGGCAATTTCAGCGGTGTCCTTTCACTCATCTATAATAAGAACGGGCACCGGTTCGCGTCATTTCTCAGCGATGAATACGCAGAATTTCTGAAGAAAAAGAATCTTCAGTGGATCGTTCAGAAGGATCCGGCACAGTTCACGCTGGAACTGAAAGGCAAATACCGCGAAAGCCTGATCGAAAAAACGGAACACGGCTATGCGGTCTGCCGTGCAAAGCTGCGCGAGCTCTATACGGACGGCACCCTGACCGTCACGGAATCCGACGAATGCAGCACGCTGCATATTGTCGGCGGAAGCTGGGTGATCCTGGTCAAGCATCACACCGAATCTGAAAAAACAGAACGGATTCTGCTCACTAAACGGAATTTCACCGAACTGGACAGTCTTCCGCTGATCTGAACCGGAATCCCTGCAAACAGGCATGATATTACAAAGTATAGGAGGAATTTCAGATGGATCCGAATAAATTACCAAAGGGAAGAGAAAAGAATGTCACCTCCGGCAGTTCCGGCGTTCACCGGCGCGGCGAAGGTCTCGGCAGCGGTCCGGTCGGTTCGACCGGCGGTCACTCCGGCGGCGGCGGCCATTCCGGCGGCCATTCTTTCGGCACCCGTGCAGCAGCGGGCGGCGGCGGCGGCATTGCGCTGCTCGTCATCGGCTATATGCTGCTCAAGGGCTGCGGCGGTTCCACACCTGCCGATCTCGGCCTGTCCAATGACAACGGCGGGCAGGTGCCGTATCACAGCTCGGAAAACGCACCGGAAAACTACACTGCATATTCCTCCGGCCAATCTGCCGACTCCAATGTTGCGGCAGGCTCCCGCGAAAAATACACACAGATCATCGGCAATCAGGCGGACACTGTCACCATTATGATCTATATCTGCGGCACCGACCTTGAATCCAAAAGCGGCATGGCTTCCTCCGATATTCAGGAGATGATCAATGCGAAATACGGCGACAAGGTGAATATCGTGCTTTATACCGGCGGCTGCAAAAAATGGAAGACCGGCGGCATCAGCAACTCCGTCAACCAGATCTATCAGGTCAAGGACGGCAAAATGATCCGTCTCGAAGAGGATATGGGCAACAAGACCATGACCGATCCCGCCACGCTCAGTGAATTCATCAAATACTGCGCGAAGAATTTCCCGGCAAACCGCAATGAACTCATCTTCTGGGATCACGGCGGCGGATCCGTTTCCGGCTACGGCTATGACGAGAAGAAGCCGAATGCAAGCGGCATGTCGCTGGCAGATATCAGCACTGCACTCAAAAACGGCGGCGTAAAATTCGATTTCGTCGGCTTCGATGCCTGCCTGATGGCGACTGCCGAAACCGCGCTCATGCTCAATCCCTATGCAGACTACATGGTCGCATCTGAGGAAACAGAGCCCGGCATCGGCTGGTACTACACCAACTGGCTCACCGCACTCGGCAATGACACCTCCATGTCGACCGTCGCGATCGGCAAGAACATCGTCGACGATTTCAACGGTGCATGCGCACAGAGATGCCCCGGTCAGAAGACCACGCTCTCTGTGATCGACCTTGCGGAATTCTCCAACACGGTGCCGTCCAAGCTCACCGCCTTTGCGCAGTCCGTCAGCAAGCTGATGACCGACAAGCAGTATCAGACGGTCTCCGATGCGCGCTACAACAGCCGTGAATTTGCCGCAAGCTCCAAGATCGACCAGGTGGATCTCTGCCACCTCGCTTCCAACATGAACACCGCCGAGGGCAAAGAGCTCGTTTCCGCGCTCCGCAGTGCGGTCAAGTATAACCGCACCTCCTCCAACATCTCCAATGCGTACGGCGTCTCCATCTACTTCCCCTACAAGCGGCAGTCCTATGTGGATTCCGCCTGTAAGACCTACAACCAGATCGGCATGGATGATTCCTATTCCAAGTGCATCCGGCAGTTTGCATCGCTCGAAACCAGCGGTCAGATCGCAGCGGGCGGCAGCGAATCCGCAAGCCCGATCAGCTCTCTGCTCGGCGGTCTGCTCGGCGGCGGTGAAAGCAGCGGCGGCGGCGCAGATGTGATCAGCTCCCTGCTCAGCGGCTTCATGGGCAGCGGCAAGGGCATCCGCGGCCTCGACAGCAGCAACATCGACTTCATGAACGAAAGCCCGCTCTCCGAACAGGATATGGCACAGTATCTCGCAGAAAACCGCTTTGATCCGTCCATTCTCGTCTGGGACAAGGACGGTGACAAGGATATCATCGAGATCAAGGAAGAACAGTGGAAGCTAGTGCACCGCCTCGACAAGAACATGTTCTATGACGACGGCTCCGGCTATGTCGATCTCGGCCTGGACAATGTCTTCCAGATCGACACCAGCAACGGCAATCTCATCGCCGATACCGACAGAGACTGGGTTGCCGTGAACGGTCAGCCCGTTGCGTACTACCACACCGACACCTTTGAAAACGGTGAGGTATACGTCTATTCCGGCTATATCCCCGCACTGCTCAACGGCGAACGTGCGCAGCTGCTCGTGAACTTCGACAATCAGAATCCGAACGGCATCATCGTCGGTGCACGGACGGAATACCGGAACAATGAGACCGACACCATCGCAAAGAACGAGACCGAACTCAAAAACGGCGACAAGATCGACTTCGTCTGCGATTATTACGATTACGACGGCAATTATCTCGACAGCTATATGCTCGGCGAACAGATCACCGTCAACGGCACGCTCTCCGTCAGCAATGTTAATGTCGGCGACGGCGCTGTCAAGATCACCTATCTCTTCACCGATATCTACGAACAGCAATACTGGACTCCTGCACTCAACAAATGATTTTCCTCGGAAAGGAGACTATGCATGACTACGCAGCAATTCACATATGTACTCGCCGTTGCGGACTGCCAGAGCTTTTCCCGTGCAGCTGAGAAGCTTTATGTCACGCAGCCATCTCTGAGCCAGTATATTCATTCGATCGAAAAACAACTCGGCGTACAGCTCTTCGACCGCTCGCTGAACCCCATCCGTCTGACTGACGCCGGTGAGCTGTACGTGACCTGGGCGCGCAAGCTGCTGGCGATGGAGGAGAGCATGAACAACGCGCTCTCCGACCTGATGGGCATGCAGACCGGTACCGTGCGCATCGGCGCATCCTCATTCCGTGTGCGGTGCCTGCTCGCCAGAAGCATTGCCTCGTTCCATGCGCAGTACCCTAATATCCGGCTTTCCATGCGCGAGGCGGATATGCGGCAGCTCAAGGATATGCTCTCGACCGGTGAGATCGACTTCGCGATCGGTACCGGAACCTTTGAAGAAAAGAATTTTCATGTGGAGGCGCTTGCTTCTGAACAGCTCTATCTTGCGGTCTCGCACGACAATCCGCTGACGGAGCGTCTGGGCGGCGCACTCACCGCGGAGGACATCTGCACCGGCACACCGCGCTTTCTGCGCCAGAAGCCGATCGACCTCTCCGCCGTCAAGGATGAGCTTTTCGTTGCAGCAAACGCGGGCGAATATGACCGCGAATCGCTGAGCACGGTCTGCCGGGAATGCGGCTTTGAGCCGAAGATCGAATACAGCGTGCAGACCATCGAAACCGTGTTCGCCTTTGTCTGCGCGAATATGGGCATCGCGCTTCTGCCCGATTCCCTCATCTATTACGGCAATTTCCGGCAGCATCCCTCCTATTATCCCCTGCCGGACAGACTCGCAAACAGCAGCATTTCCCTGATCACAAAGCGGAATGCGTATCTCTCAAAGGCAGCAGCCGCTTATGCTCTAACTCTAAAACAGCTTGTTGATGTCGGCACATGGCAGATTGGCTCTGGATTTATGCCGAATGTCAAAGAAGGAGGCATCATGCCATGATCGAAAGAAGTGTAATTGACAGCGTTGCAAAGGATGCCCAGGTCTCCTGCGGCACGTCGGCGGACTGGGATTCGCTCATGCAGAAAAAGGACTGGAAGATCGCGTTTCTCGGCGGTTCCGTCACATGCGGCTATATTGCGCAGCATATGCAGGATCGCGCGTATCCGCAGATGGTGACCGAAACGCTCAAAGCGGACGGGCTTGAACCCGAATTGACGCTTTGCGCAGAACCGGGCATGTTCACGCTTCAGGCAAATATGCTGCTGGACACCTATGTTCTGCCGAAGAAGCCCGATCTCGTGTTCCTGGAATTTGCGATCAACGAAATGAAGATCCCGCCGAGCGTCAAATCCTTTGAATCGCTCATCCGGAGACTGCTCACGCTGGAAAAGCCGCCGATCGTCGGTGTGATCATTCTGCGCAGCGCCAATGATTACAGCTGCGAAAACTATATGCAGGAGATCGCCGCGCATTACGGTCTGCCGTGCATCAATGTACGCAAGGGCATGAACGCCGCCATCGAAAAAGGCCAGATGGCCTTTGCGGATTACGGCGACCACGAAAGCCACCCCTATGAGGACGGCCACCGTCTGATCGCAGAATGCGTCATGGAACTGCTCCGCAGAGCAAAGGACTGCCATGATTACCAGCCGGCAGCACTCCCCGAACCGTGGATCGATCCGATTTATGAACCGCTGCATTTCGATTTTCCGGAGGATCTTCCGTCCTGCGGCGCAGAGGTCATTCCGCTGGAGCGCACCTACTTCAAAAGTGCGCTGCATCTGACACCGGAGCATCCCACATGGGAGATCACCGTCACCACGACGCTCGCCGTCGTCCTCTACGAAATGCATTCTCTCCCCAACTACGGCTATGTCAATGTCTATATCGACGGAAAGCCGCCGCATATCTCGATGCTCGCAATGCTCCACAGCAATTCCTTCTACGGCTGGGGCAATTCGGTATTCTCCCCTGCTTTCTGGGAATCCAAAGAGCCCGAAACGCATACGATCCGGCTCGAACTCGTTGAAGGCGAATTCTTCATTCTCGGCTTCGCCGCCAACCGCTGCGATTCCTGATTTTTCTCTGAACCGCAAAACAGACCGCGTACCACTGAACGTGATACGCGGTCTTGTTATAAGGTGCTTCCCGCTTACTGCATCATTCTGCCGGAAGCCATGTAGCGGTTCAGCGTGTGCAGACCGGGCAGCGCCGCGATCCGCGAGATGATGAAGTTTGCCGTGACGATCGCTGCAAAGATAATGCCGATCATAGCGAACAGCACCTCCGGCTGCGAGCGGAACGTCTCCATGTTGTTCATTGCGTAGAAGCTGAACGAGATGCCCAGGATGCCGCCGATGATCGTCGCGATCGTGCAGTACATCGAAGACTCCATCACAACTGTCTTTCGGATCATCTTCTTCGACATGCCGACCATCCGCAGCATCGCCAGCTCGTCGGCACGGTTCAGCACGCTCGTATTGACCGTGTTCAGCATCGTGAAGATGCCTGTCAGCCAGACTGCCGCCAGTGCAATGCCGCCGATCGTGATGATCGTCCAGATCAGCGATTCCGTACCGGTCCGCAAGAAATAGATATCGTAGAATTGCACCTGATTCTCCAAGCTGCCGGATTCTGCCTGGATCTGATCCGCAATGCCCCGGATCTTTTCGGCGGTTTCCTTATAGTCCGCGCTGTTCAGCAGCTGCATCCTGTATTCAACTTGCATCTTCTTTAATCCGCCGAACTGCTCGAACACATCCGCGAACTCCTTCAGAACCGTTTCCACCGGAATCAGCAATCTGGGTAATGAGCTCAGGGATTCCAGCTTTACGATTCCGACGACCGGAGTCGCTCTGAAGCTGTTTTCAGACTCAACGAGATCGTTCATGGTATAATCTACGACGCGGAGATCTGCCGTTTTGTCTGTCAGGGCAACAAATTCCGGCTCTCTGCCTGTAAATTCCGGCAATCTGTCGTAACGGTCGTCCTGCTTCCATTTGTTCATTGGGCCGCAAACGTTGTCCTCAACCAGACAGCCGCCCGACGTAAGCAGATCGCTGTAGGAAATGCCTGTGATCTTCTCATATTCCTGCGTATAACCGAGTTCTCCGATCATCAGCACCTCGAAACTGGTACCCATGATCTCTTGACCGTACTCCAGATCGTATTTCAGCTTTTTCATGAGTTCTGCATTTTGCAGCTGCAGATCGACAATGCTATCTCCAAAATCGATATCCTGACTGCACAGAGAGATCTTTGTGCTGGAACGGATGTAATCCTCGATCGCTCTGGTCTTTTCGAGCGTTTCGCCGTTCTCCGGCATAATCGGAATCTGAACGCGGAAATCATCTTTTTCCCTGTACAGGTTCTTCTCCTGTTGATCCACCACAAGCGGTGCAGCAAGCGCCATACCGAACGCAAAGAGCATCGTGCCGAGCGAAAGGCTGATGATAGAGATCACGAACCGGCTGCGGGTTCTGCGCATATTCCGCATTGTGTAGTTGCGCAGGAAGCTCTTCTGTCCGCGGTTCAGACGGGAATATTTCACTTTTTTCAGGTCGCCCGTCGGCTTGGCAAGGCTCTCCGCCTTTTTCTCCTGCTTGGTGGGTTTGACCGTATCGCCGCCGAACAGATTCTTCGTCCAGATAGACTGCTTCGAGTTGCCTTTGAGATGCGTTTTCCTGGATGCTTCCAGCGGGTTATAGGCACGCGCTGCCCACATCGAGGAGGTGTATGAGGAAACGAGGATCGCCGTCAGCGCAAGCACCACACCGAGCACCGTCAGCAACGGGAACGATGTATCGCTGACCGGCTGACCGAGTCTGTCGAGCGCATGGAACACCGCCGTGCGGCAGAGATACGAGAGGAACACGCCCAGCGGAACGGCCGCAATACAGTAAAACAGTGCTTCAAAGCCGACCACAATGCCGATCTGCCGCCGCGAGGCACCCATGATGCGCAGCGTCGCAAACTGTGCGGAGCGCTCCTGCACCGAGATCTCGAAGCAGTTGTCGATTACGAAGCGCATCAGCGCCCAGACGAGGAACGCAACGAACAGGAATATCACCACAATGCAGAGGCTTTCCGTATCCGTGAGCCATGCCGCAATGGAGTCCTGTCCGCGGAAACGCAGACGCAGAAGCGACACATTATAGAGCCGGCTCATCTTCGATAGTTCAGAAGGGTGCAGGATTTCGTCCATGTCGTCCTTCGGGAGGCCGAGATCCGCGTAGATCGCAGCAACCGCCTCGTCAAAATCCATATCCTGCTTCGTGATGATGCTGATGCCGTCATAACGCTCTCCTTCAAAACCGTCCCATTCTTCCGTCTCTCTCAACTGTAAAGCATACTCCATCTCATCGTTTGAGTTCATGCTGTACATGATCCGGCTGCTGTCCACTGCCGAGAAAAGATTGAACTGATCCAGTTCAGCATAGATCTGCGGCGTATTGGAATAGGACGTAAACGAAAGGATCTTGCCGGTGTAGGTCAGAGTTTCTCCGAAGGTCTCATCCTCTGCCGTCAGCTGATCCAGCACCTTTTTGCTGCGGGCTAAATCAAACAGAGTTGAACCGATGTAGCTCTCGCCGTATTTCTTTCCGCCCGGAGAATCGCGGTAGACCTGCTCCGGAAGAAATACTTCGCCGAAATCCTCTGCTCTTCGTTTTCTGTTTGCGATGCTCGCATTGACATCCTCCGCCAAAAGCGGCTGATCATCAGAAAATTTCGCGCGAACGCCGCGGAGCCGGAGCGTGACAGTATCGCCGACCTTGAAGCCGAGCTTTGAATACTCATTCGGGAGCGTGATGCCGCCTTCTTTCACCTGCTCAAACGGCACTTCACCGATATCCACTCTGCCGTTCAGATCGGTGTCGCCTTCCATCGTCATCTGGGTAAAGCTCGTGATCCGATGGAATTCCTTGCCGTCCACAGAGTATTCCAGATAATCCATATAGCCGTTTTCATCGCGTCCGTTGAAATTGTAAAGGGATGCAGATCCCTTTCTGCTGTACTTTTCAACCGCCGGATGATTCCGGATAATATCCAGCGCGGAAGCCGGATCATCCATCTTCTTGATCAGAGGATCCAGATCCACTTCCCATGCGCCGTTCCACTCAAGGATTTCTCCGATGCCGACACCGCGAACCACAACGAATGCGTCGCAGAGCAGATTGAACACGAACACCGAGAGCAGAATGCACAGGAAGGTCAGCACAGTGCGGAACCGCTGCCGCCGGATGTATTTCAGTACCAATAAGAATAGCTGCTTCATTGCGGATTCACCCCATTCAACTCAGTCATAACGCCGTCATCCATGCGGAATATGCGGTCTGCCTGCGCCGCAATATTCAGATCATGTGTGATGAGCAGCAAAGCCTGGTTATACTTCTTCACGGATTCCTTCAGAATGTTGATGATCTCCTGCGAATTGCGGCTGTCCAGGTTGCCGGTCGGCTCGTCCGCAAGGATGATATCCGGCTTGTGGATCAGCGCACGGATGAATGCGACACGCTGCTGCTGACCGCCGGAGAGCTCATGCGGGAAATTCCGGCGCTTGGATTCGAGTCCTGTCATGCGCAGGAGTTCGCCCAGATATTCATAGTCGGGCTCTGCGGAATCGAGATTCATCGGCAGGACGATGTTCTCCTCCACGGTCAGCACAGGGATCAGGTTGTAATTCTGGAAGATGAAACCGATCTTCCGTCTGCGATAGACTGCGAGAGCGTCGTCGCCCTGCTTGGTGATGTCATAGCCGTCGATGCGGACGCTGCCCGAATCCGGCGGCATCAGCGAACCGATCACATTCAGAAGCGTGGTCTTGCCGCTGCCGCTCTCGCCCGTGACTGCTGCAAACACGCCGCTGTCCAATGTGAAATTGACATTGTCGAGTGCCTTGACTGCTGTCTCGCCCTCACCAAACTGCTTATTCAGATTCTCTACTATTACAAGATGCTGATCCATAACGGATACCTCCTTTTCTTTGTTGTCTTCATCATAACATAGAAATCTTACGCGAAAGTGACGAAATCTTACAATCCGCCAATTTTGGCACAACGTACAAAATCGACAACTGAAATTTGTGCAGTTTCACAACTTTTGCTTTTCCGCACCATCTTGACGGATTTCCCGTTTTGTGGTATGATGGTAACGATGTATGCTGCATACACCGATTTTTCAACAGAAAGGATGTTTTGACATGTCTGCACTACCGTTTTCTCTCACTGACGCCGAGGTCAGTGCCTCCTGCTGTGAGCTCACACCCATCACACCTGCCGAAACCCGCGAATATGATATCGTTGTAGTAGGAGCAGGCGCTGCCGGCGTTCCCGCTGCGGGCTGGGCTGCGGAATCCGGCGCGAAAACCGCCCTGCTCCAGAAGGAACAGAACGTCGTTTCACAGGGCAACTGCGGCTCTGCGATCATCCGTTCCCGCTCGACCGAAGCCGGCATCGCAAAATGGATCCACCACACAAACAGCCTCTGTGACTGGCGCGCCGATGTGCGCCACCTCCGCGCATACGCCGACCACTCCGAAGAAGCGCTCATGTGGGTGCTGAACCGCTGCGGTCTGACCGCTGAAACACAGTACGGCGACGGCTCTCTCGTGGACAACAATGCCGAAAGCGCCAAACTGCTCAACGACGGCGACCGTCTCTGCGCATTCCGCAGCACCAGCGGCTGCTTCACCGGTCTCTGGAAGGAACGCGGCAATACCTATGATTACGGAGACGAACGCTGCTATTTCTTTGCGCCGTGGATCGGCCCGAAGCCGCTGAATGTCGGAAATGCCATGCGCAAGATCGTTGACCGCGTGAAAGAATCCACCGGCAATCTCGATGTGTTCTACTCCACGCCTGCCGTGCAGCTGTTCTCCGAAAACGGCAGGATCGCCGGCGTATACGGCAAGGATGCCTCCGGCAAATATATCCTCTTCCGCGCAGCAAAGGGCGTGATCCTCGCAACCGGCGACTATACCAACAACCCCGAAATGGTGCGCAGATGGTGTCCTGATATCGCCGATTTCGACAAGAAACAGTTCGGCAAGACCGGCGACGGCCATGTGCTCGCGATCAGCGCCGGCGCACAGATGGAACCCCTCGGCCACACCAAAATGATGCACGATTTCGATTCCGCGCTCATGTTTGAAGAGCCGTTCCTCTATCTGAACATGAACGGCGACCGCTTCACGAACGAGTATACCGGATTTGTCTACATGGGCAATCTCCTGAAATATCAGCCGCGCTATCACGGCAGCATGACCGATGCCGACCACCCCGACGGCGGCAGAGGCTGGTACTGTGCAATCTACGATGACAGCTACATGAGCTGGGACGATGATTCATTCGTCGCGGGAAAGGTGCCGCCGTTTGTGATGGAGAAATTCATCCCCGGCGCTGTGGAGCATCCGCAGGGCGTGTTCCCGAAGCTGCTTGACCTGCACCGCTGCGATACCCTCGAAGAACTCGCAAAGGAACTGGACATCCCGTTCGACCGCATGAAAGCCTCCATCGACCGCTACAATGCCCTCTGCGAACAGGGCTGCGATACCGATTTCGGCAAGCCCGCGAAATATCTCCACAAGATCGAAAAAGCACCATTCTGGGGTGCAAGAAAGCATATCCGCGTCTCTGCGGAGGTGTCCGGTGTCATCACCAATGAAAATGCGCAGGCACTCCGCGCCGACGGCACGCCCATTGCGGGACTCTACTGTGCGGGCAATCTCGGCGGCCCGTTCTACGGCGGAAACGATTACCCGTTCCACCAGACCGGTCTGTCCCTGGGCAGATGCTACACATTCGGCATGATCGCCGCCAAGCACGCGCTCGGACTGATGTGAAGGAGAAACGCAATGCACAATGCTGAAATCTATCAGAAGCTGCTGGATGCCGGCATCACAAACGTCTGGCTGCCGGATATGGAGTTTCTGCCGCCGGATCAGATGGAGAAACGGAAAGCGCTCTGGAAAGATGATCTTCTCGTCGACGATCTGACCATTTTTGCAGTCGATGGCTACGGCAGCTTTTACGCATGGCGGCCGGACGACAGCGTGATCTTCGTAGACATCGGCCCCGCGGACACCCACGAGGCCGCATCCTGCCTGCCCGACGCCGTTTTCCGGCAGATCATTGAATTTGCAAACGGAGACTATGCGGAACTCTGCACCGATGCGGAGAAAGCGGACATGGATCCGGACGATGCGGAGGACTATACCTCCGAATCGGAAGCGATTGGTCTGCTGAAACAGTACCGCGCAGCATTCGGTGCCTATTTCACACAGGAACAGAACGATTATCTGGACACGCTGATCCAAAACGGCTTTCTCCCCGACTGCGCTGCATTCATCGAGGAAGAGGAAATGATGCGGATCATCCGCGACCGGCTGCATGTCGACACCCAGAAATCCGGCAATCTTGCCCGCTGAAACACAAAACCCGCCGTTCACGCACTTTGCATGAACGGCGGATTTATTATCAGATATACGCATTGATCGCTCCGTCAAAGACGTTTCAGGCATCGTTCCGGTGCATCCGCGCATAGACGATCTGTGCGGCCGCATTTGCAATGACCACGGCACCGAACAAAATGATCAGCCACGTGTCGCCGGAATGATGTACCAGATGCGCAATCACCACGATCAGGCTCATCAGCAACCCGCTCACGCACATGAGACGCCCTGCAAAACGGTGTGTCAGCCGCCAGCACTGCGGATTTTTCAGCGTGGACGGCAGACGGATGCCCATCATCTTGTTCGGCTGGATCAGCGGCAGATAGTTTCCGATGATCACAAGCAGCACAGACAGTGCCATCGGCAGGAAGAATGCCAGCCCCGCCGGATCCACCTTATCGCCGATCCCCGCACCGCTCTGAAACGTCGGATAGCCCATCCAGAAACCCACCGCCAGAAAGACCGTCAGCGGGAACATAATCAGCGCCGTGACACGGCTTTGCTTGGTCTGCCTGAACAATGTGATCAGCATGATCAGCGAAAACACCAGCGGCAGCGCTGCAAAGATCAGCAGGATCCAGCGCGGGCCGACATCGTTGCACACCCATTCCTCATTGAAATGTGTCGGAACGGTCTCCGGCAGTCTGCTCACGGCAGCCGCACCTGCAATGATATGCACAATGCTCAGGATCACAGCAGCCGCGGAAATCACAATTCCCTTATTCTTCATCATTCTTCTCCTCTTTTCCGAAAATGGCGGCAATACCCGCAAGAAATTCCTGAAATACCGTCATATTCAGTCGGTATGTGATGGTCTGCTTTTCCTTCTCCGCGGTCACAAGCCCCGCCTCACGGAGAATTTTCAGATGATGCGAGACAGTCGCGTTGGAGATCTCAAATTTGTCCGAGATCTCTCCCGCAGTCATGTCGTGTTTCCGCAGCAGATTCAGGATTTCGCGCCGCGTCGGATCCGCCATTGCACCCCAGATATCCTTCATGCGCATACCTCCTGTGCAGACGGTGTGTTCCTGTAGACCTTCCGCACGGAAATAAACAGCATTACCGCAGCAAACACGATAAACAGAATCTCCGTCAGAAGCACATGGTCTGCAAGCAGAACAATGCTCGCATCCGCAGCAGCGTGCAGCAGAATAGCAGCCGGATACAGCCAGCGCGATTTTTTGTCATGCGCTGCGCGGAATACCATCACGGAAAATGCCAGATGAATCATCAGTGCGCCGGCACGTTCCATCACGCCAAGCGGGAGCATTTCAAAGCCGAGTGCCGCCTTGCTTTCCAGCGTTGCCATGAACGTATCTTTCAGATAATCAGGGGTATTCCCAAGCAGTGCATCCGCACCGTTCTGATTGACCATAATTCCCATTGCCGCGTAGCCCAGTGTAATGAATGCACTGTAAATCAGCTCAATGCCGCCGTGTCCGATGCCGTAATCCAGTGCCGTGCGCTTGTCCGGATACTTTTTCAGCACGGTTCTGAACGCCAGCAATCTGCCCGTTTCCTCAAAGATACCCGCAGAAAGTCCGCCGACCAGTGCTAGCAGCCACGGCGTACTGTTGACGGTATGGGAAACGGCATTGTCCGCCATCATCAGCGGATACAGCGGAATCACTTTCAGTCCGAGTGCGAACAGCAGAAACGTCACCGCGCCGGTCACGATCGGGAAAACCGGTGCTTTTGTGCGCTTCTTCCACAGAATGAAGTACAGCAGCCCTGCAATCAGAAAGACTGTGCCGCTGATGGCATATGCCGCGATGGTAGCATTAGAAAATGTGATCGTCATAACAATTCCTCCTTTTTGTATTTAGACGATGATCGAAATATGTAATCTGAAAAAAGGCGGCATTTCGATATCCGTCTAAATACTGTTTCAAAAAACAGACGGTATTTTGATATCCGTCTAAATAGATTATAGCACATTCCGGATGATTTGTCAAGAGGTATTTTGATGTTTATCGAAATATTTTTCTGTGAGCAGATGAATCCGAACATTCTTATAAATATTCTCCCTTGACACACGGAGAAATCTGTGATATAATAACAATAAGTGTAACCGTTTCCGCTTCCGGCAAAGGGGGGATCCTATGGAATTTTCGATCATCGAAGGCGTACTGACAGGCATCCTTACCGGCAGAGACGAATCCTCCGCTGCCATTCCGGAGGGTGTGACAAAAATCGGAGAATGGGCATTTCAGAACTGCACCGCACTGACGGCAGTCGAGATTCCGGAAAGCGTGACCGAGATCGGAAGCCGCGCCTTTGAGCGCTGCACCGGTCTGCGCTGCATCCGGATCCCGCAGAGCGTCAAGGAGATCGGCGACGATGCCTTTTCCGGCTGCACCGCTCTTTCAGAAGTGATCCTGCCGGAGCCTGCGCCGCAGATCGGAAAGCATGCCTTCGCACATACACCGTGGATCGCAATGCCCCGCGGCATGTCGATGGAGATCATGAATCACATCATCCTCGAGGGCTATAATTCCGCTGAATCGGTCACGATCCCGGACGGCATCCGGGAAATCGGTGACTGCGCCTTTTACGGCTGCACCCATCTGCAGCAGATCCGCATTCCGGACAGCGTCACCAAAATCGGCGACTGTGCCTTTCTCGGCTGCACGGACCTTTCCGAAATATCCATTCCGGAGAGCGTCACAAAGATCGAGGATTATGCGTTCTGGGGCTGCGGCTGTCTCTCATCGCTGCGGATTCCGGACAGCGTCACCAAGATCGGCTGCAATGCATTTGAACAATCCGGTCTGTTCAGTCTCCGTTTCCCGAACCGGCTCACAGTCATTGATTCCGGCGTCTGCAAGCGCTGCGAAATGCTTTCTGACGTTATTATCCCGGAGAGCGTTACGCTGATCGGCGTGAAATCATTTGAACAGTGTATCAGTCTGGTACATATTTCGATTCCGGACAGTGTGCAGTATATCAGTGATTACGCATTTCTCGGCTGCAAGAATCTCATCTCTGTTTCTCTGTCGCACGGGATCACGCGGATCGGCACCGGCACATTCAGCTGCTGCAGCCACCTGCGGGAGATCAGCGTGCCGAACGGCGTCATGTATATCGACGACGAAGCGTTCTGGGGCTGCAAGGATCTCAAACGGATCGTCCTGCCGGAGAGTGTGGAAAAGATCAGCTGGTCCGCCTTTTCCGGATGCAAAGATCTGGTCATCGCCGCCCCGCCCGGTTCCTACGCGGAATCCTATGCCAGCATTCAGCATATGCAATTTGAAGAACTAACAGTATAATAAGGGGAACAAATCGTTGAAAACGATATTCAAAAATTTCAGATACCGCAAGATCCTGCTTGCCATTGCAGATGCATTCATCGTTGCCGCATCAGCCCTGATCTCCGAACGTATCCTTGTCGTATTCTTCGAGAACACATTCAGGGACCGTATGCCGTGGGTAAGCATCGCCATTTCGGTCATCACCTGCTTCTGCGGTCTCGCCCTCAGCAACGCCTACAACAAGCTCTGGCGGTATTTCAATCTCAAGGATTATCTTTCCTGCATTTACGGCATCGTGTTCGGCATCGGCACCGCGGCGGCGTTTATGTCGCTGGTATATCCGCTTCCGCCGGTCTATGTGCTCCTGCACGGTCTGATCGCGGTTTTCGGCATCTGCCTGTTCCGGTTCATTTTCAAGAACACATTCATTGACCTCGTGGAATCGGGACGCAGCGAAGCAAAATTCAAGCGCACCATGATCATCGGCGGAGGACACACCTGCGAACTGCTGCTCAACGAGCTGAAGATTGCAAAAAGCAATGCCAATCCCGAAAACAGGAACGGTGCGCTGTTTGAACCGGTATGCATCATCGACGACGACAAAGCCAAGCTCGGCAAATCGGTCGGTGATGTGCAGATCGTCGGCACAACGGCGGATATCCGGAAATACGTCGAAAAAATGAAAATCGAGCTGATCGTGTTCTGCATTCCGTCCTGTCCGGAGGATGAACGCCAGCGCATTCTGGACACCTGCTCCGCTACCAATCTGCCGGTCAAGCTCATCCCGAATCTCGGCAATGTCCTTTTCGACAACGCTCACCCGACACTGCTCGGTCAGGTACGTGATATCAAGGTAGAGGACCTGCTCGGCCGCGATCCGATCGTACTCGACACGGCAAATATCCGGCAGTTTCTGAGCGGGAAGGTCTGCATGGTCACGGGCGGCGGCGGTTCGATCGGTTCGGAGCTTGTGCGGCAGATCGCTGCCTATGCACCAAAGCAGATCGTAATTGTGGATATCTGCGAAAATTACGCTTACGATATCCAGCAGGAGCTCGTGATGGAATACGGCAGTGCGCTGGACCTTGCCGTCCAGATCGCCTCTGTGCGTGATTACGACCGCATGGATCAGCTCTTCCGCAGTTATCATCCGGATATCGTCTTCCACGCCGCCGCGCATAAGCATGTCCCGCTGATGGAGGCATCCCCGATGGAGGCGATCAAAAACAATGTGATCGGTACATTCAACACCGCATCCCTTGCAAAGCTCCATCATGTGAAGAAATTCGTGATGATCTCGACGGACAAAGCCGTGAATCCGACCAATGTGATGGGTGCATCCAAGCGCTGCTGCGAAATGGTTGTGCAGTACATCGCAAAACAGCCGGACTGCAAAACGGAATTCGTCACGACGCGCTTCGGCAATGTGCTCGGCTCCAACGGCTCGGTCATCCCGATCTTCAAAAAGCAGATCGAACTGGGCAAGCCCGTCACGGTCACACACCCCGATATCATCCGCTATTTTATGACGATCCCCGAAGCGGTCAGCCTTGTGATGGAAGCTGCGGCAATCGCACAGGGCGGCGAAATCTTCATTCTGGATATGGGCAAGCCCGTCAAGATCGTCACGCTCGCAGAAAATCTCATCCGCATGTACGGCAAGATCCCCTATGAAGATGTGCAGATCGTATTCACGGGACTGCGGCCGGGCGAAAAGATTGAGGAAGAACTGCTCATGAATGAAGAGGGACTCAAAAAGACGCAGAACAAGCGCATTTTCATCGGCACACAGATCGGCATCGACGAGACGCAGTTTGCACAGGATCTGGAAACGCTCCGTCTGGCAGCGGCAGAGAACGATGCAGATGCGGCAGTCCGTGCGCTGCGCCGGATCGTCCCGACCTTTACAACACCGGAAGCCTATAACCGGACGCATACACATCCCGAAAAAGCATAACAAATCCCCCTTTTCAAAGCGAAAAGGGGGATTCTTATCATTATGTTTTTGCGTGGATTCCTTATTTTGCGCCCTTGCAGCGAAGCACTGCGGCAACAGTCTTGAATATGAGCTTGAGATCCAGCTTCGGGCTGCGTGTCTTGATGTACTTCACATCGCCCTCCACCCATTTGTCGAACTCCATGTCGCTTCTGCCCTCGGTCTGACAAATGCAGGAAAGACCGCCCTTCACCAGCAGCCGATCCATCTGCTCCGGCGTATAGAGGACAACCTCACGCGGAAGAGGCGGACGCGGGCCGATGATCGACATATCGCCGCGGAGCGTGTTGAACAGCTGCGGCAGCTCGTCGATGGATGTCTTGCGGAGGAAACCGCCGATGCGTGTGATGCGCGGATCCTTGTCGTTCTTGAACGCAATGCCGTCGGTCTGGTTCTGCTTCATGACCTCTGCAAACCGCGCTTCGGCATCCACGCACATCGTGCGCAGCTTGTACATCTTGAAAGGCTTTCCGTCCTTGGTCAGACGCACCTGCGAGAAGAAGGGATTGCCCTTATCCTCCATGTAGATCAGCAGCGCGACCACACCGATCGGAAGTGCAAGCACTGTCAGCGCACCGGCAGATGCCACAATATCAAAAAGCCGCTTGGAGACCTCATATACCTTTCCGCCCGCAGGCTTCACCTTGCTGGTCTTCAGCGTTTCCGATACGCCCTGATGCAGCAGACGCAGAGCGCGTTCGTCAAAATTCAGGATCGGATAATCCGTAACGCCTTCTTTCCGATCCGACTGAGGCGGTGTAGCCTTGGGCTGCTCACCGCGCTCCAGCGACTGCAGCATATCCCGCGTAACATCCTCTTCCGAAAGTTTCCTTTGCTTTGGTTTTGATTCCGAAGTCAGCACAAAAATGCCTCCTCTCAATTTCCGATTTTTCATCCGGAAAGTGATACACTTCAAAATGTATACACTACCCATTGTATATTATAGCATCGGAAAAAATGTTTGTCAATACAAACTGTGAGGAAGCCTGCTGATTTATCAGCCGTCAACAAAAGTTTATAACATCTAATAGATTATTCATATGTATTACCCGCAATATACAGGAAAATCAATCTATCGCACAGCAATTCCTGCACACTGCATCCGACAGGATCCGAACAGATCCGCCGGACTCATACAGAATCCGGCGGACTGATCTTCATTACGATCGCTGAACCGTCACTCGCCGATCGGCATGCCGCCCTGCTCATAGAAGTGCCGCTCGATGGAGAGCGCACAGCCTGCCTGGAAGCTGTGTTCGCCCTCGATCTTGCTGACGACCAGCTCAATCTCTTCCGTCTTGCCGCTGAGTGCAGAGAGCTTTCCGCGCAGATAAGCCTCCGCCTTCTTGCCGAGCGCGAACTGCTGCAGCACAACGCGTGTCGCACTGTGAACCATCGCGAGATCAAAGACCAGCAGTGCAACCTGATCAAGCACACCGTTCACTCTCTCCACGATCGCCGCGTCGCCCTTTTCATAGGCAGCGAAGATCTGCGAGAGCTTCAGCTCCTTGCCGCATGCCGCCTTGACCTTGGCGATGATCGCTTCCGTGCCGATCTCCGCGTGAACAGAGCCGCGGGGATAGCCCATGCACTCCGTACCCTGCGGATCCAGCACAAAGCGGTCGATCTTCTGGGAATCCTGCGCGGATGCAGGGAGTACCCAGTGATCGGAGATCCGTGCAAGCTGATAGGTGCTGCCGGCATAGATCAGAACCTCGTTGTGGTGCTTGGTGTTCTGGTAGTCAATGTTTGCGAGCGCATACAGACCGATCGCGCTCTCAACACACACCGGAACAGACAATTCAATTTCGAGCATATAGGTCAGCTTCTTGAAATCAACCGAACCATCCGGCTTGAGGTCGCCGCGCACCTGCGCCCAGCGATCCGGCACAACGCCGACGCCGAGGCCGAGGATGTGCTTTGAGCTGAGCGAGCTCTTCTTCATGAGCTCCTTGCATGCATTGACAACAAACTGGATGATTTCCTGTGCATCGGTTCCGTCACTGATTTCCATAGAAGCTTTGTCGAGCGTTTCGTTATAGAGATTTGTCAGACCGACGCTGATACGGTCTTCCCCGACCATCGCACCCAGCACGAAGCGATATTTCGGGTTGATCCGGATCATAGTTTTCTTTCTGCCCTTTTTCTTCGGTTCGTCACCTTCCATCACAGGGCTGCTGAGATCCTCCAGAATCAACTGGGAGATCATCTGATTGGTGATAATGGTGACGGCTGCACGCGTAAGGGACAGCTTCGACGCGATATCGACGCGGGCGAGCATTCCCGCCTGCCGGATCGCAAGCAGGATTTGTTTTCTGTTTCGGCGCTTCAGGTCGAGCTTGCTGATTCCTTTGTTTTCCATAAATAATCTCTCCTCTTCTTCGTATTTGGATTCGATGTGCTGGTCTTTGAATCTGCGCGGAATTGGTTGATTCAATAATAGAATTGTCTTAATTATATTATAGCCATTAAATATGAAATTCATGTGAAAATTATGTGAACAAATTGTAAATCTTATCGCATTTGAACAAAATTCAGTGAAAGTTGTGTGAAATTTACTATCAGTATGATTGTGAAATGATTATACTCTGAATTTTAAATTTCAGGAAAGCACGTATCTGCGCGGTTTTCAAAATTCGCAAGATAGTCCATTATCGCATCTGCTATTTTCCCTTTTTTCGGTTAATTAATGTGATGATAGTCAGGTTCCGCCCGCAGCCCTTCCCGCACACTCTGCTCTCCGTGAACCGGCTTGCCGCTCTCTTCCCGGCAGCACGCAATTTTTCTTCCGCAAAAGACTTGCGTATTATCCGGAAATATGATATAATGCAAAGAGCGACTGTTGATATTCCGATGAAGCTGTATACCTTCACCGGAGTATGATTCATAAGGAGGACTTTGGATGCGAACTGTTCCGCGTGCCGCCTGCATCAATGATCTTTCCGGATTCGGGCGCTGCTCCCTCACAACGGCACTCCCCGTGCTGTCCGTGATGGGCGTGCAGGCATGTCCCGTTCCGACGGCGGTACTCTCCAAGCACACCGGTTTTCCGGCGTTCAGCTTCCACGATCTGACCGATACGCTCCCCGCATTCTTTGAAACATGGTCGGATCTTGATTTCGATATGATTTACAGCGGATTTCTCGGCTCTGTCGGACAGATCTCCATCGTGCGTGATTTCTTCACGCGGGAGCGCCGGAAAAATCCCGGCTGCCGCATCCTGCTGGATCCCGTCATGGGCGACGACGGCAAGCGGTACCGCACCTACACCGCAGCGCTCTGCGATGCCATGCGGGAGCTTGTCTCGCACGCAGACATTATCACGCCGAACATCACCGAAGCATGTCTGCTGACGGATACCCCGTATCACGGCGAATCTTTGCAGCGTTCCGAGGCACAGACGCTCGCGGAAAAGCTGCTGAAGCTCGGCTGCGGCGCAGTCGTCATCACGGGGCTTGTGCAGGAAAACATGATCGGCAATCTCACCTGCGACGGCAATTCTGTCTCGTATACGCAGGTTCACCGCACAGAGTGCCTTTTCTCCGGCACGGGCGATCTATTTGCTTCCGTGCTCTGCGGCGCACTCTGCCGCGGCTGTACGCTGCCGGACGCCGTCACGATCGCGGGAAATTTTCTCTCGGACGTGACAAGCTACACGCTCCGGCAGAATACCCCGGCGCAGGAGGGTGTGCTATTTGAACCGCTGCTCACAAAACTGGAGGGATATCTGAATGCTGCCAATGAAACAACAAGATAAACTCTCGCATATGGTTTATGCGGGACTCTTTGCCGCCCTTACCGCCCTGCTGACCGCCGGACTGCATATCCCGGTAGGCAATGGCTATATCCACTGCGGCGATGCGGTCATTCTGCTTGCTGCTGTGATGCTGCCGATGCCTTATGCCATCGGTGCGGGTGCAGTCGGCGGAATGCTCGCCGATCTGATTGCCGGCTATCCGGCCTATGCGCTGCCCAGTATGATCATCAAGGGACTGCTTGCGTTCACGTTTGCGATGATCGGCGGAGAAAAGCATCTCTGTTTCCGGCGCGTGACGGGACTGATTGCCTGCGGGCTGGTCTCGGTCATCGGCTACTGGGTAACGGGTGTCTTTCTGTACGGCGGATGGATTGCACAGGCAATTGATACCATACCGGGCAATGTCATTCAGGCAATCGCTTCCTCCTGCGTTTATGTCGCGGCATCTGCGGCAATCGCACGGCAAAACCGGATGCAGGTACTATAACTGGAATGCATACTATCATGACGGTTCTGGCTTACGGGGTACCGGCAGCCGCGCTTACTGTGAATGCTTCACACAAGGAAATGCCCCAGGAAGCTATATCATTTATCCCGAAGTCCGCGCTGCCGTGAACTGGGCAGTTCAGACTGCATATCAGTCACATCGTACTATCATGGCGGCTGGAAATCCATTCTGCGCTATGAACCGACAAACTAAAGCGCTCTGTGTGTATGCACAGGGCGCCTTTTGTGCATTTCAGTCCGCCGATCCGGCAGGATATGTCAGAAGGGCTTGCAAAGGAACCGGTTTTGTGCTATGCTATGAATCAGAGAGGTGATCGCGTGAAAATCTCAATGCAAATCGACGGCGCGTTTCAGGAAACAGAAATCCTGATCCGCAGCCCAAAACTCACACCGGAGCTCGAACAAGTCCTTGCTGCGCTGCATCTGCTGGAACGCAAAATCACAGTGACAAACGGAGAAGAAACAACGGTTCTCGACGCTGCCGAAATCGTCTATGCGGAATCTGTCGACCGCAGAACCTTTGTCTATACCGCATCCAGCTGTGTGGAAACCAGACTGCGCCTCTATGAACTGGAGGAGCTTCTGGAGCCCTGCGGATTCCTGCGCATCAGCAAATCCTGTCTGGTGCAGATTCGGCGGATCCGCTCGCTCAAAGCAGACCTTGACCGCAGACTGCGGCTGACACTCGAAACCGGCGAACAAATCATCGTGTCGCGCCAGTACGCTGACGCACTCAAACTGAAACTGGGAGTGAAATGATATGAAAAAGCATCTTCGGGCATATTTTTTGAATGTGATGTTTGCCTTCGGACTGACGACTGCATTTCTGAGTGTAATCGTCATGCTGGTCGGTGATCAGCTCAAAGGCGAAACGGGCTTGACCATGCTCGGCAGCGAAGGAATCCCGATCGCATTTCTGCTGCAATTCCTGCTTGCTGTCATGATCGTGATGGCGCTGCGACAGCTGTTTCTCAGCGATCTGTGCATCAAAAGCATGAAGCCGAGCCTGCGCGTGATCCTGTTCCTGATCACAGCCCTGCTCACCATGACCGGATTTATCCTGCTCTGCGGCTGGTTCCCGACAGAGGGACTGCTGATCTTTATTCCGGGCGCTGTATGCGCGATCATACTGAATGCCGTCAGACTGTTCCGCTGCGAGAATGCCAGAAACAAAGAGCTTGCCGATGCGCTCGCACAGTATAAATCCGCGCACAATTCCTGAACGGCAGATTTCAGGCGGGATCCCGCGATTCATCCACAAAAAACTCGGCGATCCGCCCGATCTCGCCCTCAAACACATACCGCGTCCGGATCGAAACGCCCGTTTCCGATTCCGTGAAGGATGATTCCGACGAGACCAGCCGATCCGCTGCGTGAAAATTGTTCAGATAGCGGTTTGCCGCCTCGGTGAGCATCGCCTTTGTCTCCTCCGGCGAATAATCCGTCTCGGCGGTCAGGCGCGGCGTGTAGACACAGCGCAGCCGCATCACCGGGATCTGCATCCCGAACAGCGTGATCGGCTCGCGGAATTCCTCATAGACCACATCCCCCTCCGGCGGCGAAAAGCGCGGCGTGAGGGGGATTTTTCTGCCGAGCAATTCCAGATACTCTGCCGTTTCCGGCGTACCGCGGACGGGGATCTCCGCATGATAACTCTGCTGCCGGCAGAATTCCTCCTCGTAGATGCCCGTGACCACGCCCTCTGCATGCTGATAGCGCGTGATGCCGCGGCTGTCCTCCGTCACGCCGGAAATCAGCAGATCCCCCGCTTTGACTGCATCGCCGACCGCTTTCACGGCTGTTCCGCCCAGCACATGCATATCTGTAATCTGCGCCTGCACCGCCGCAACGTAGTTTGACGGATTCCGTCTGCTGTGCATCTCCGGCTTTTCGCGCTCCTCCGTCAGATCGACCGTCAGGATGCCGCCCTTGTGCCGCAGTGTGATCCACTCGATATCATGGATCGCCAGCCGCATCCGCTGTTCCGCCCAGGTGAATTCGATCTCGCGGAACGGCGTGCCGTAGGTGATGCCCAGCCCGTTCAGCGCTGTCAGAATCTCCGTGTCCGAAACGCGGGAATTGCCGATGATGCGGATATCACAGATACGGGCATTGTTCCGGTACAGCAGAAATGCGCCCGCAGCCAGCCCTGCAAGCAGTCCGAGCCGCCTGCGGTACGGGAAAATGCGGTAACGCAGTCCGCGTCGGCGTTCAACGGTCAGCGTGATCTCCATATTCTCCGCGATACGCCGGAGTCCGCCCCAATGCCGCCAGCGCACCGCCGCACGGAATACCCCGCCGGAAATGCACTGCGCTCTGCACGGATAATTCGCCGCCCGCACGGCATCACGGAATGCCGGAACATCGCTGCCGGATGCCGCAAA
>JAFZPL010000114.1 GCA_017550355.1 Oscillospiraceae bacterium
AGCCGGTGGACTCAGTAGAGCCGGTGGAACCAGTGGACTCGCTGGAGCCGGTGGACTCAGTAGAGCCGGTGGAAACAGTGGACTCGGTAGAGCCGGTGGACTCAGTAGAGCCGGTGGAAACAGTGGACTCGGTAGAGCCGGTGGACTCAGTAGAGCCGGTGGACTCAGAAGAAGCGGAGGACACGGTTTCGCCGGTCACAGCACCCGATGTAGTGGTTTCGCTTGCAGTGGAAACAGTCTCGCTGACGGAATCATCAGTAGAGACGGTGGTCTCAGTGGTGTCCGCAGTGGTATCTGTGCTGGAAGCAGACGTTACAGCGACGATGACTGCGCCGTTGACGGTGTTGATCTTGACATCCTTGCCGTCGGTGTCGCATGCATCGATCGTCTCAAACTCGACCGGGAACTCGCCGACTTCCTTCGCAGTGAAGGTGAGCGTCATGATCGCGCCGTCAGCCTTCTGGTTATTACCATTGCCGTCCGCCCAGACAACGATTGCGTCATTGCCGTTGACGACCGGAGTACCGGTATAGCCTTCAGACCACTTGATGCCGGTCTGCGGATCAAATCCGAGCTTCTCCTTGTCGAACTTGAACTTGACAACGAAGCCTGCAGTGCCGCTGTCGCCGGAAACGGTAACAGGGAGAACTGCCTGTTCACCAATGCCGACAGTCTTGGTGCCGATGGTCCAGTTGGACTCACCTGCCACGACTGTTGCACCAGTGGTTGCGCCAGTCTCAGATGCAGTGGATGCGGTCGTTTCTGTCGAAACGCCGGTATCAACTGTAGATGCAGTGGTTTCAGTTGTTCCAGTGGACTCGCCGCTGGAAGCAGTAGAATCGGTGGTACCGGTCGAAGACTCTGTGGACGAGCCAGAAGCCTCGGAAGCCTCGGTTGTGCTGGTGGACTCAGTCGTGGAGTCGCCGGTCGAATCAGCGGTCGAAACCGTAGTTTCGGTCGTTGTTTCGGTGGTATCCGTGGTGGATTCGCTGGAAGCGGTTGTTGCAGAAACGATGACTGCACCGTCTTCCTTCGTGACCTTCAGCTCGTGGCCGAGGGTGTCAACCGGCTCGATCGAAACGAACTCAACCGGGTACTCGCCCTCTGCGGAAGGAGCGGTCACATTGATGTTGAGGATCACGCCCTGGCTGATCTCATTCTTGCCTTCCTTGGATGCCCAGACAACATAGAGTTCATTGTTGTTGATCTCGTAGTTCTCGACATAGCCCTTGTCAGCAGTGATTTCGATCTTGCCAGCCTTTGCAATTGCTTCATCGACCTTGAAGGAAACAACGAAGCCAGCCGTACCGGTATCGTCAGAGACAGTAACCGGAACCTTGACCTGTGCGCCCGCCGCAGCATTCACTTTGGCGATCTTCCAGGTTGCGCTGCCCTCAGTGAAGTCGTCATCAACGATCACAGCACCGTTTTCCTTGGTGATGGTAAGCTTTGCGCCGGAGGTGTTGACAACGTCGAGGTCATCAAAATCAATTGCATACACGCCGGCAGTTTCCGGTGCGATGAAGTTGAAGTTGAAGATCACGTCGTTTGCCTTTTCGTCTTTGCCTTCCTTGTCAGCACAGACAACAGTGACCACACCCTCCTTGGTGGTGTCAACATTGGTGAGCTCGTAGTTGCCGTTTGCATAGCCCTTCGCAGCAGTGATGCTCTTGAGGTTCTTTCTCAGAGTCTCATTGATCTTGAAGGATGCAACGAAGCCGGCCGTACCGGTATCGTTTGTAACGGTGACCGGGACAGAAACTTCTGCACCAGGTGCAGCATGCTTCATCGCGATCGTCCAGTCAGCCTTGCCGCCGTCCTCGTTCTTCACGATGACAGCACCGTTCTTCTTGGAAACGGTCAGTGCATTACCGGAGGTGTTGGTGACATCCACGTCTTCAAACTTGACAGCATATTCACCGTCCTCGGTCGGTGCAACGAAGGTCAGTGTGAACGCAGTTGAGCCGTCCGCTGCCTTCTGATCTTTGCCTTCCTTATCAGCGAAGACAACGATCTGATCCTTTTCGTTCAGCTCAACATTGCCGGTGTATGCATCGCCGAAGGTGATGCCCTTGAACGTGAGCTTCGGATCAAAGCTGAATGCGATGGTGAAGCCAGCAGTACCCTCGTCGCCGGAAACAGTAACAGGGAGCTTCACTTCAGTGCCGCCTGCTGCAACAGTCTTTGTCGCGATTTCCCAGTTGACCTTGCCAGCCGGAATGTTCTCGACAGTGCCGGTTGTAGTGCCGACGGTCTCGCCGGTAGTGGAATCGGTGGTGATTTCCGCTGTGGTCTCGGTGGTGGTCACCGTGGTCTCAGTGGAAGTTGTCGTGCCATCCTCGACAGTGACTGCCAGGCCGTAAAACACGAACGGGATATCATCGTCATCATCATCGAGCGGACGGATGATGTTCTCACCGTTCTTCTCGGTAATGCCGATGACATAAGTGCCGGCTGCTTCCGGAACTGTCACATTGAATGTGGAGATGACAGCGCCGTCTGCAGCAGTCAGAACCTTGTCAGATGCCCAGACGTATGCGAAGTTGTCTTCGTTCCACTGGACAGCGGACTTGTAAGCCTTGCCGGCTGTACGGCTCTTGTAGGCAATCTTGCCAAAGTCGAAGTGCATCTGCATGCCTGCAGTGCCGGGATCGTTCGTGACGACCCAGTCGACCTTGAGATCAGAGCCGCCTGCCACAGTAATGGTGTTGTTCTTGCCGTTGAAGCCGCAGGTCTCGCCGTTGACAACGAGATCATACTGCACAGTGCCTTCCTTCGGTGCCGGCTTATCAACCTGAACATCAGGCTGCGTGGTTGCAGCGGTGGTGCCGGTTTCGGTGCCGGTTTCGCCGACAGTCACAGCCAGACCGTAGAACACGAACGGGATATCGTCGTCGTCATCCTCGAGCGGACGAACGAGGTTCGGGCCGTCGGTGTCCTTCAGACCGATCACGTAGGTTCCCTTCGCAGTCGGAGCAGTCACGCTGAACGTGGAAACAACAGCACCGTCCGAAGCGGTCAGTGTCTTGTCAGATGCCCAGACATAAGCGTAGGTGGTCTCATTCCACTGGACAGCAGCCTTGTAAGCCTTGCCAGCGGTGCGCTTCGGCGTCATGCTGCCGAAGTCGAAGTGCATCTGCATGCCTGCAGTGCCGGGGTCATTGGTAACAGTCCATTCAATCTTGAGATCAGCGCCCGGAGCGACCGTGATGGTGTTGTTCTTGCCATTGAAGCCGCAGGTCTCGCCGTTGACCACGAGATCATACTGAACAGTGCCTTTCTTCGGTGCCGGCTTATCAACCTGAACATCAGGCTGAGTGGTTGCAGCGGTGGTGCCGGTTTCGACGCCGGTTTCGCCGACAGTCACTGCCAGACCGTAGAACTTGTACGGGATATCATCGTCATCATCCTCAAGCGGACGAACGATGTTCGGGCCGTCGGTGTCCTTCAGCCCGATCACATAGGTGCCTTCCTTGGAAGGAGCCGTGAATGTGAAGGAGGAGATGACTGCATTGTCATCCGCAGTCAGAGTCTTATCCGATGCCCACACATAAGCATATGTGGTCTCGTTCCACTGAACGGCAGACTTGTAAGCCTTGCCGGCAGTACGCTTCGGGGTGAGACCGTCAAAATCGAAATGCATCTGCATTCCGGCAGTGCCCGGGTCATTCTTGACAACCCAGTCAACCTTCACGCTCTCGCCGGGAGCCACGGTCACGGTATTATTGGTACCGTTGAAGCCGCAGGTCTTGCCGTTTGCGATGAGGTCGTACTGCACCGTACCCGTTTTCGGTTCCGGCTTGTCGACGTTCTGCTGCGTCTGAGCAGCAGTGGTCTGTTCCTGTGTGTTCTGCGTATTCTGCGTAGCCTGTGTGCCTGTTGTTCCTGTGCCTCCGACCTTGACAACCAGACCGTTAAAGGTGAACTTCGTGTCAGGATCATCATCCTCCAGCGGACGAACCAGGTTCGGTTCACTGGAGTTCTTCAGCTTGATCTCATATTCGCCAGCTTCGCTCGGTACTGTGAAGGTGAACGTAGAAATAACAGCACCGTCTTCGGCAGTCAGCGTCTTATCTGCTGCCCAGACGTATGTGAAAGTATCTTCGTTCCACTGAACCGATGCCTTGTACGCCTTACCGGCGGTACGCTTGGTGTACTTGAGATTGCCGAAATCGAAATGCATCTGCATTCCGGCAGTACCCGGATCGTTCTTTACAACCCACTGAACCTGGAAGGTCTCGGTTCCGGCGGGAACTTCGTAGACATTCTTGCCGGTAGCCGAATCGAAGGTCGATGCGCCGTCCACGATCATATCGAACTGCATATCAGCCGCAGAAGCGGTGATGGTGTTCGCTGCGAACGGGAAGCACGGAACGAGCGTGGTAGCTGCGAGACACAAGGAAGACAACGTGGAAATGAATCTCTTCATCTTGTTCCCTTTCTGGATTATGTGCGCCGGGCACAAGTCCCTGCGCACATAACTCCGTCGTCTTACTTACTCTTATTTGCCTGTTATATTATAAATAGTATAACAGGGCTTTGACTTGGATAGGATCTGCTTTCCCTGATCAAGCCTCTTTGCCGAGGTCATCTCTGGAGATGAGCTTTGCAAGGAACTTCATGATCGCGGTAGCATCCTTTGCATCGTACTTGCTGTCCTTCACGCAGTCAGCATTCTTCTTGCCCTGGTCAGTGAGGTTTGCAGTACCAGCAATGTACTTGTTCAGGAGAACAACGTCATTGATGCGGATCTGACCGTCCTCGTTGACGTCACCGTAGACAACCTTGCCGTCGCCAGCGGTGGTAGCAGTGGTGGAGCTTTCGCCGCCCTGAGAAGACGTGGTGCCCTCAGAAGTGGTCACGGTGGTCTCTGTGGTCACGGTAGTCTGGGTGGTGGACTCGTTGGTCTCGTCAGGATCGCCGACTGTCAGAACCAGACCGTAGAAGTTGTACGGGATATCATCATCGCCATCCTCGAGCGGACGAACGATGTTCGGGCCGTCGGTAGACTTCAGACCGAAGGTGTAGGTGCCCTTCTCAGTCGGAGCAGTGAAGCTGAAGGAAGCGATGACAGAATCATCAGCAGCGGTCAGGGTCTTGTCAGAAGCCCAGACATATGCGTAGGTATCCTCGTTCCACTGAACAGCAGCCTTGTAAGCCTTGCCAGCGGTACGCTTGACCTTCAGATCGCCGAAGTCGAGGTGCATCTGCATGCCAGCGGTACCAGGGTCATTGGAAACAACCCAGTTGACCTTGACAGTAGCGCCCGGAGCAACAGTAGCGGTGTTGTTCTTGCCGTTGAAGCCGTTGGTTGCGCCGTCAACAACGAGATCGTACTGAACGGTGCCTTCCTTCGGTGCCGGCTTTTCGACGTTCACCTGAGTGCCGCCAGCGGTGGTGCCGGTGGTTTCACCCTGTGTGGTCTGAGAAGCGGTTGTGCCGGTCTCATCGCCCGGTTCGCCGACCTTCACAGCCAGGCCATAGAAGGTGTACGGGATATCGTCATCGCCATCCTCAAGCGGACGAACGATGTTCGGGCCGTCGGTATCCTTCAGACCGAGCTTGTAGGTGCCTGCAGCAGTCGGAGCAGTCATGGTGAAGGAAGCGATAACAGAATCGTCAGCAGCAGTCAGGGTCTTGTCAGAAGCCCACACATATGCGAAGGTCTCTTCGTTCCACTGAACAGCAGCCTTGTAAGCCTTGCCGGCGGTGCGCTTGACGCCGGTCATCTTGCCGAAGTCGAAGTGCATCTGCATGCCTGCGGTACCGGGGTCATTGGAAACAACCCAGTTCACCTTGATCTGCTGACCCGGCTCGACCTCGATGGTGTTGTTGGTGCCGTCGAAGCCGCATTCCTTGCCGTCGACGAGGAGGTCGTACTGAACGGTGCCTTCCTTCTTTGCCGGCTTGTCAACGTTTGCGGTGGTGCCGCCTGCGGTGCTGACAACAGTCGTACCAGCAGTGGTGCCGGTCGTGCCCGGGATGCCAGTGGTGGTAGTTGCAGTCGTGCCGGTCTCTACGGAGCCGCCGCCGACAGTGATCTTCAGCGGAACGGTGTCGAACTCGACCTTGCCGTCCTTACCGGAAACGGAAGACTGTGCCCACTGGTGAGAAACGATGTTGATATACTTATCTCTCAGAATATCCAGCGTGTAGGTGCCGTTCGGAAGGTTATCCGGCAGCACCAGATCGAAGGTTGCCAGTGCATAGTCATATGCAAAGGAATCCTCGGTCGTCCAGGTGGTAACAGGCTCATAGTCACCTTCGGAGAAATCATATTCAGCAGCTGCTGCCTCGCCGACCTTCTTGACGAATGCGCCGTAGTTGTCTGCGTTTGCATTCTTGCCGACGAAGGAGCTCAGCGTGAGGTTGATATTCCAGGTGTTCTTGAGGAAGTAAGACATAGACAGCTCATAGTCGCCGCCGCCCATGCCGTCCTGATACATACCGGAGTCAAAGCAGTACGGCGTCGCAAATTTCTCGTTTGCGGTCTTGATGCCGTAGTTGCCGTAGAGCCAGTGCTCGACAGCGAGGTAGTCAGCCTTCGCCTTTTCGTCCTTGGTCTTCTCGGCTTCTGCCTTGATCTTTGCGAGTTCGTCCGCGGTTTCATCCACGCCGACGCCCAGCGTCTCAGCGCCGTTGATGGACATCTTCAGAGAGAAGGTGTTCGCACCGGTGCACTGCGGAACGTAAACGGTAACCGGAACGGTATCGCCCGCGGCCGCTTCAATAGTATTCTTGCCTTTGGACTGGAACTCGATGATCGTCTTGTCAGCTGCATCAGCAGACAGAACAATCGTGCCGCCCAGTGCTGTTGTCGCGATTGCGAGCGACGTAAGAGCAGAGATGAATTTCTTCATGACAACTTGTTCCTTTCTGTCCCGTATGCGAAAATGCCGCATTCCTGCATATCGGGCGCAATTGTGTTTTGTTGGGTTTGGATTTGGTGGCCGGGTATAACTGCCGGATCTGATTCCGGCAAGCGCGGCTGCCCGGACATGAAGGTTGCAGTTGATACGCGCCCGTTCTATCTCGTTCATTCGGGTGGGCCGCATATCACGGAATCTTGGTCTGCACTGTGCGTAAAGATTACAACCCGTGCATCGGTTCAGGGTGTGTCACACGGGCTCCCGTGCAAGTGCATTCCCCGTGGGTGACCCTTTCAGTGTGCGCCTTTCGCCGGTGCGTCTGCCCTACCCGCAAGGGTTTGCAGTATCAGCGTAACATCAGCGATCGTCAGTTCACTGTCACAGTCACAGTCTGCGTTTGCGTATGCTGCGGCGCATAAAGTTTTATCCTCAGTGACGGCACGCTGCAGAAGCACAGCATCGGACATCCCGACCTCTCCGTCCAGATCCACGTCACAGGGTATTGTCACACCGTTGGCGAAGATCGGCATCCAGACCGTTCCGTCTGTCAGCTTTGTTTTAAACGTGTGGGGTATTCCCTGCTCATCCATATAACCGGCTGTAACGACCGGCTTGTCGCCGGCTCCCTCGCGGTGTGCGGGGACGATGCGCAGATCCGTCTTGCTTCCGGGATCCACCTTTTTGGTGTTGAGCCTTCCGCTGACGGAAAAGAACGCACGCGTCTCTTTGAGCCAGTATTCCTGATCCAGAACGGTTGCCCAACGGATCCGCACCTCATTCTCCGCCACCTCATAGGTAAAAACGGTTCCTTTGAGTTTCGGGTCCATTGCTGCTTCGGCATCGTCTGCACCGGTATCGTAGAGCAGAGTCACGTCGCTGATTGTGATAGCGGCAGGGTCGTAAGCGACCGCGAGATCGACAGCTGCAAGCCCCGCTTGCGGCACGCTGTCCAGATACACATTTGCATGAAACCATCCGTCTTTATCCGCGCCTGTCCGTTCGACAGTGAACGCGGCAATTTCCGTCTGTTCCGATGCATCTGCGCCTCCGGCAGTAATACCGCTGCTGACACGGGAAAACATGAGTGCCGCCGCGACCAGTCCTGCGAAAAATCCGCTGACCGCCTTTTGCGCCTTCATTCCTTTCCTCCTTCTTCCATGATAAATTTATATATTCGGAAGCGTGCGCTGATAACGCGCTCCGTCATATATACGAAAAATTTTGAATGCAGGCAATTCCTGCGTTTTTATGAAAACCGCACAATGCGAAAATGTCTCATATCCGCAAAAGGGTATAGCTATCGCACAATACGGCTATTATCATTATAATGAATGATCGCATCAAAGTCAAGTGTTCGGTCTTGTTTTTGTGATAATTGATAAATTGCACAAGGTAAATCTGTGCATGCTGCCGAACAAATTTTGCATTTTGCCTGTCTGTATGCAGACAACTACCAGTCAAATTTAACCAATCCGCACATAGACGTTCGGATATGTTAAATTACGCCGCGCCCCACTTCTTTTTTGCGGTTGTGGTAGTCGTCGTAGTCGTGACTTTTTTCTTCGCGGTGGTCGTTGTCGTCGTGACCGCTTTCTTGGCGGTTGTGCTCGTGGTAGTGAGCGTGGTCATACCCGGAAGCGTTGTGGTGCTGGTGAGTGCGCCTGCGGAGCTCGTGGTCGTTGACGTTGCCATCCACGATGTTGTAGTCGTAGTGGTCGTTGTTGTAGCCTTGGTCGTCGTAGTCGTTGCTGCGGTCGTCGCTGCCGCCTGATCGGGCTTGCCGTCCTTGGTCAGCTTGCGGAATTCCGCCGGGATGTTCTTGTTCACGATGTTGTTGACCACATCCATGCTGAAGGTCTTTGCCGTACCCATCGGCGCAACAGGGAGCGAATGCTTGGATGCAAGCTCCTTGGTATACTCATAATACGGATACACGCGGCAGTTTGCAAATTTTGCGCTTTCATACTGCGTGATGCACGGCATACAGGTGACGTCCTCAACGGTGACCTTTCCGGTCTCGCCGTTCTTGACGAGGTTGAATTCGCCCATCTCGCCGATCATGTTGAAGTTGTCGGTCTGTGCGGAGATGAAATTGCCGAGCGAATAGTAGACAAAGCCTCTCGTGCCGTCCTTGCGGTCGATCCAGCCCATTGTCTGTGCGGTGTGGGGGTGCGTGCCGAGGATTACGTCTGCGCCCCATTCAACGACCTTCTGTGCGAGTGCCTTCACATCTTCGCGCACGGCATGGGTGTCCTCATTGCCCCAGTGCATCGCCACAATGACCGCGTCCGCCATACCTTTTGCTTCCTTGATCTGCTTCTGGATCAGGGCTTCGTCGGTGGTCATGCCGACCTTGACCTGCGAGGTCGCGGGGATCTTGTATCCGTTCAGATGTTCCGTGTAGGCGAGGTAGGCAATCTTCATGCCCTTGACCTCCTGCACGCGGATGCGGCTCTGATCCTCCGCGTCACGGTAAGCGCCGACCGCGAGAATATCCGGATTCTTCTGCATTTTTTCGTCCCAGTAGCTCATGCAGGATTCAAGACCGTCAATGCGCTTGTCGAGCATATGGTTGTTCGCCATCGTGAACACGTCGAAGCCGACATCGATCATCGCCTGACCGAGCTGCACGGGCGAGTTGAAGTTGAGGTTGGAGCCGGAGATCGCATAATCGCTGCCGCAGATGAGCGTCTCCTGGTTGATCACGGCAACGTCTGCTGCTTCGACCAGCGGCTTGATGTGCTCATAGGTCTTGGTGAAATCGTAGGTGCCGTCCGCTGACCATGCATGCGCGGCATTATAAACACCGGTCTGCACGAGATTGTCGCCGACAGCAAGCATATGCACGCTGATATCGGGCTTTTTCGGCGCAGCCGTAGTCGTGGTTGTTGTCGTTGTGGAAGATGTGGGGAGCGTCGAAACCGCCGTACCGCTGCCGTCCCCCGCCGTATTTGTTCCGCTGATCACGGAAGCGCGGTCGCCGGTCTGCACGCCGAGGTCATTGCCGGCATTGATCTCCGTGAACATGCCGCAGCCTGTCAGCGGCAGAAGCATCGCACATGCAGATACACGCGCGAGAATTTTCCGAAAATGGTGCATTTTCCGTTCCTTCTTTTCTGTTATAATCTGCGAATATACACTCTGATTCAGTGTACATTATATTATAGCATATATTCCGCAGAATTGCAATGACCTTTTTTCACAATTTCATGTCTAAAAACGCACACGATTATAGATAAGAGCATTCCACAATACATCAAAATGCATAAAATATCCGTTTTTGCGCATAATACTCTTGATACCGCTCAAAAACAAAGGAGAGTTTTGATATGGTTTCCGGCGATCTCAACATCACACTGAACGCAATTTCTGCGCAAACCGGCAATCCCGCCGATCTGGTCACGCTGCGGCTCACTGTCTGCGGGATTTCCTGCGCATTGCTGACCTGCGAAGGGATGGTCTCCGCCGCGCAAACTGCCGAACAGATTCTGGAACCGCTCCGTCAGATCACCGGCAGCTTTTCCGGCGGAACCGCGCTGATACGGCATATCCGACAGAATGTCCCGTTTGCCTGCGACATCCAGGAGGCATCCAGGCTCTCCGATGTGATCCGTCTGCTGTTTTCCGGCTTTGCAATTCTTGCGGTTGACGGTGCAGGTCAGGTGCTTTGCTTCGGCATACAGGGATACGCTGTGCGCGGCATCTCCGAGCCTTCCGGCGAACTCAACATCTACGGCGCAAAGGAGGGCTTCACTGAGCCGGTCCGCACGAATATCTCCCTGATCCGCCGCCGGATGCGCTCCCCGCTGATGCGCTTTGAGATGCACCGCGCCGGAACGGTCTCGCAGACGGAGCTCTGCATCTGCTGGCTCGATGACCGCATTCCGCCCGATCTGCTCGATGAGATCCGCCGGAAGCTGGACAGTCTCCCGCTGGAGACCGTACTTTCAAGCGGCTATGTGCGCCCGTTTCTCGAACAGAGCGACACCGCGCTCGTCCACAGCATCGGCACGACAGAGCGCCCCGATGTGTTTTGTGCAAAGATTCTGGAGGGGCGCGTCGGCATTCTGATCGACGGCACTCCTTTTGCGCTGGTCATCCCGCAGCTGTTCTGCGAAACATTCCAGACGCTCGATGATTATAATTATCCGCCCGCATACGCCACGCTCCTGCGCTGGCTGAAATATGCGGCGGCACTCATTTCGCTGCTGCTGCCCGGCGCCTATCTCGCCGTTGCGCTCCACCATCCGGAGCTCCTGAACGAAACGCTCCTCCGCCTGCTGACAGACTCCGAACAGCAGGGCGCGTTTTCGATTGCGGCGGAAATGCTCGGAATATTATTCATGTATGAGACCGTGCGGGAGGCAGGGCTCCGTCTGCCGAAAGCGGTCGGCGGTGCGGTCAGTCTGATCGGCGGACTGCTTATCGGCGATGCGGCGGTGCAGTCGGGACTCGTCAGCACACCCGTTCTCACAGTCACGGCGCTGTCAGTCACAGCAGGCTTTATTATCCCCGCACATCATCCCGCACTGACCGTTCTGCGTCCGGCTTTCGTGCTGATCGCAGCCGTCGCGGGCATTCCCGGGATCGCGCTGCTGCTCATGCTTCTGATCTCGCATATCTGCGGGCTGGAGGTCATGGGCTATCCGTCCGCCGCTCCGGTCTCGCCGCTGATTCCCGCACATCTGCGGGAGATCTTCGGGCGCATCGGCTTCACACGGCTTTCACAGGGGAATTTCCGCGTATCAGAAGTGCGCCGGAAACCGGAACAGGAGGGCTGATATGCCGCAGATCTCTGTCACACAGGGCATTGCGCTTGCAGTGCTCTGCCGCCTTGCCGCCTTTCTCACCGATCCATGCGGCTACACCGCACCGTTTGCGCTCGGCACATTTCTCGCAGTCTGCTCGCAGCTTCTTCTGGTTTTGCTCCTGTGCAAAATCCGTCTGCCGCAATTTCTGCGCATACTGTCCGGCGCTGCCGCCGTTGTCTGGGCGGGTGTGCTCTGTCTGCGCCTGCACCGTCTCCTCTGCGTCCTGCACGCCCCCGTTCCGCTCGTCACGCTTGGGCTCCTGCTCGTGACAGTATGCCTGATGCTGCGGCATCCGTTCGCCGCCGCGGCACGCACTGCAGCCGTTTTTCTCATGCTGTCCGCCGCCGCGCTGATTTTGCTGCCGGTCAGTACCGTCGGGACGGCAGAACCGGTCTACCTGCATATGCACGGCGATCTGTTTGGCGGCTTTCTCTGCGCATGGGCGATCAGCGGCGATCTGTTCCTGCTCGTGCCGCTCCTGCGCCGAACGAAAACACCTGATGCAAGACGCATCCTGACAGGATGGAGCATCGGCTGCGGACTGGTCATTCCGGCGGTGATCCTGCTCGGCACGATGCAGAACGGCAGACTCCTCGGATTCGGCGGCGCACCGTTTTTCATGCTGCTTGCGCGGACACCGCTCTCGGATGCTTTGCGCACGGACGGTTTCTGGCTTCTGCTCGCCGTCTCGCTGACTGCGCTTTCTGCCGCGGCACTTGTTCAGAACGCATTCATTGAAATGAGGGATCGCGAATGACCTGCAAAAAATTGCGGCGTTATATTTTTGTTATATTATGTATATTATTCCTGACCGGCTGCGCAGATATCCGGAACCGTGCATCGCCGGATGCGCTTGCGGTCAGCGGGAATCTGCTTGCCGTGCATATCAGCGGCCAAGACGGCACCGTCACGGCGGAATGCGATCCGCTGCAGTTTCCGGATGCCGTTTCTGCGGCTGCGGGTGCGAAGATCTCTGCGGGACATATCTCCGTGCTGATGCTCAGCGAGGATCCCGCACGGATCCTGCCCGCATATCTGCAAAACGGTTGGATCGCGCCGACGGCACAAGTCATCTCTGCGGCTGACGCGGTCGCTTTGCTGAACAGCGATCCGCCCTCTGCGGAGGATATCCGCGCTGCAGCCGATACCGGACAGATCCCGCCGCGCACAGCCGACACAGTGCTCGGCGATCTGCTCGGAGGCTCCGGCGTGACCGCGCTCACAGCGCCCGCCGAAAACGGTTTCCGGCTGGATCTCTGGGATGATGCCGGCTTCTGCGGCGCGCTCCCGGAATCTGCCTGCCGCGGGCTCGCGCTGCTCTGCGGAAGATACTGCACCTTCACCGCTGCCGATGCGGACTGCTGCTTCACGGTGGATCATGCCAAACCGGAAATCCACGCAGAAATGTACGGGGATATTCTGCAAATCTCAGTCAGCGGCACATTCCGCTGCGGGATGCGGCGCGGCAGTCTCTCCGATGCGGAGCGTCTGCTCAGTACGATGCTCACTGCTGCGCTTTCGGAATCGGTCACGAAGCACGGCGCCGATCTGCTGCAGCTCCGTGAACGTGCCGGCGCAGGCAGATATTCCCGCACAGCCTGGCGCAGTGTGCTGCAAAGCGCAGCGTTCAGCACCGATATCACGGTCACTGCCGGCGGCTGAGAGACGGTCTCTCTTTGTATATGTAATACGTGATAATCACGCATTCCCCAACAAATAAGCACATGTGCGATTGTCACGAGAAGATGCGGGATCATACGGAATATCAGTTTATCATCTGATATATCAAACTCCATCGCAAAGGGGCGCGGATGATATGATTCCGCGCCCCCTGCAAATAACTCTCTTTGGTATGCCGCCTTCTATCGCTGCTCTTACGGCTTCGGCGGCTCTTTCTCTGACATATAGAAATTGTGCGGTTTTTCCGCAGCTTTCTCCGGCAGCAACCGTACCTCGTCCGGTTCCGCCGGGAAAAGTGCCGGTTCCTCGATCCTGTTCAGATCCTCCGGCTTGTTCAGGTCTTCCGGTCTTTCCGTTGCCGCGGGCAGCTGACCGGGTTCTTCCGGCAGCGTCAGGCTTTCCGGCTTTTCCGGTTCTTCGGGCATCTGTGCAGGTGCCTCAGGCTGTTCCGGGCATTCCGGCATCTGTCCGGGCTCTTCCGGCTTTTCCGGCTCCGCCGGTTTCTCCGCATCCTCCGGCTTTACCGGTGCTTCCGGCTGATTCCAGCCCGCACCTCTCCACACGGGACCTTCCGGCTTCTGTCCGGGTTCCTCATGCTTCGGAGCAGGCTCTTCCTCTCTCGGAAGAAGATCTGCAGGATCCTCGGTTCGCGGCTCTTCCGCAGGCGGCACAATACCGCCGTCTCCGCCCGGTCTGAACTCATTCCGCTTCGGATCGGCAGGAGGCTCCGCAGGGCCGCCCGGTCTGATCTGTGCAGCTTCCGTCGTCGTCGTGATGCTTTCCCTGTCGCTCCAGCCCGGCGCAGTGATCCGCTTCTCCGTCTTTGCCGGATGCTCCGGCATCGTATGCGGCACATTCGGTGCTGTAAGCTCCGGATTCGGCACGGTATGTCCGGCAGGCGGTGCCGGCGGCTCCGCGATATCCGTTCCGGGCGGATTCACAATGCCGGATCCCGGTGTCACAGGCGGTTCACCCGGCTTCACATGCTCCTTCGCATTGACTGTTCCGACTGCGGAACCCGGCTTTTCCGGTTCGGCAGGAACCGGCCGTTCCGTTTCCGTCTCCGTTGTTGTTTCGTGCGGCAGTTTGCCGGCCCGTCCGCGTTCCTGCACATCCGCATTCAGGTGCAGCTTTGCAGCCTCCTGTTCAAGGTCGGATTTGCAGGTCTCATAGGTTGATTCGCTGTCCGTTTTGATGATGACTTCGACTGTGTCGCCGTCCTCGAGTTCCTTTTCCTCCTTCTGGATCTTGAGGATCTCGTTCACGGCGGATGCCGCACTGCGCGGCTTGCCGTTATACTCTTCCAGCACAGCCTGACTGCCGCCGGAGCTCACCACACGGATGACGTCGCCGCTGCGGTTCAGCTGCATCTCATACTGTGTTTCCTCAATGACCACCACGACAGATTCTGCAGTGCGGTGCGTGAGATAGTACCGGATGCCCAGACCGGATACCATCAGCAGACAGGCTGCCGCAGCCGCAATTTTCATGATTGTGTTCCGCCTGACCGTGATGCCGCGGTCTTCGGTGAGCAGTACCGGATCTGTAACGGTCTGCCCGACTGTATAATGCAGATTCGCCGCCTTATGAAAGCGCGATTCCTCGTCCATCAGCACGGCATATCCCGTGTGACATTCCATAACCAGATACTTCATCATTGACTGCCCCCCCTCAAAACCTGCATGATATGCCCGCGCAGAATCTCATACCCGTTCGTGCAGATCAGCAGAACTGCCACCAGATACTGCCGGTGACGCTCCAGCGTTTTCCGCTCAACGCCCGCACCCTCTGCGAGCTTTGCAAGCGGGACACGCTTTGTGCGCAGAAACTCCGTCAGTACATCCGGATGCTGCCGCGCATACTGTATCGTTTTCTGGCATGCCGCAAGCGTTCTGCCCTGTTTCGGAGAATTATCCGCAATGTCCGACATGGACACGCCGAATTCCTCCATCTGTGCCGCAAGCTCTGCGATCTCCTGCCTTGTTGCGTCGCGAACACCGCGCTCCTCAAATTCGTCGTGCGTATCAGCCACAGTGTCGATCAGTTCGTTCTGGTCTTCATCGGCGGTGTTGAGCGAGATCTGCCCGCGATTTCGCTTTTCACGCCGGTACCAGTCGATCAGACGGTGCTTGATATTCGTTGCCGCATATTTGAGAAATGCGCCCCGCAGACGGGAATATGAGCGGATCGCCTCGTAAAAGCCGAGCATGGCAATGCTCAGCTCGTCGTCCTCAGGTTCCGGCTGGCGGTTGAGGAAACGGGCTGTTTCTGCTTTTATGAAAGGCATATAGTCAGCGATCAGCGCGTCTGCTTCGTTGTTGTCGGTCTTCGCCGCAGCGACGCGGGATAAGAGCTGCTGCACATCCGGGCTCATGCACATCACCTCCGTGATAGTTATAGTATACGCAGGGTGCTTCCGGAAAACGGGGCATCCCGAAAAAATCTTTTTCCGGAATATTATAGCACAAATCGCCGCATTTTTCAATATCGAACAGCACACACGGCATAAGCAGTCAGTAAAAGGAGGCAGAAAGGAAGATCTCCTCCGCCGTGCCATGCGCTGCCGCCCTGTTTTGTGGTTTTCATACGGTAATCTTCTTGTGATAGGCTGAAAACTATTGACATTCAGCAATAAATCTGGTATACTAACTTTATACCTCTGATCGTTGATACGGCATCTCACGAAAGATTGCCGTTTCCGGCTGTCGCACAGAAAGGCGGTGGGTTTATGGGAAAATTCGGTGCGGGGCTCAGAAAGGTGCTCGGTCTTGAAAAACAGTCTCCCTACGTGCGGGAGTATTTCTACGCCTCCAACATGCGTGCCAATATCTATATGTCGGCAATCATCATTTTTCTTGAATGCTGGATGATCGTCCGCACCACGCGCAAGATCATCATCGGCGAATATGCGGAGCCTTTCTCCTACTATTTCGACGTCTACTACAAAAACTACTTTCTCCTCCTCGGAACCGCCGTGATCGTTCTGCTCTTCTCGGTGCGGTTCCTGCGCGGCAAAAAGGATTCCCATGCAGTCGGGCAGGGACTCCGCTATTTCTTCTGCTTCATCTGCATCTATTTCGGCATCAAGATCTCCATCAACGACTACTCCAAGGGCGAACAGATTCTCACATTCCTGACCATGATCATCTACGCCGTCTGCATGCAGATCTGGAAACCGCTGCCGGGCATCGCGATCCTCACCGCCTCCTACGCCTACCTCTTCTGGCGGCTGAGCGGGATCCCCGCACACAACACCGGCCTTACGGAGCTGACCTCCGCAACCAAAATCAACGGCTTTACCATGTGGCTCGGCACAGCGCTCTTCAGCTTTGCAAATTATAACCGCATCCTGATGCAGGCGCTCAAGGACGAGCATCTGGAGGAGATCAACGCGCATCTCAACGAGATCTCCGTCAAGGATGAGCTGACCGGCATCCACAACATGCTCTATTTCCGGCAGGAAGCCGAAAAAATGCTCGGCTATGTCACGACGGACAGCGAGCATCTCATTTATCTGTTCCTGGACATCGAAAACTTCAAATCCTACAACCAGAAATACGGCTTTCACGAAGGCAATGCACTGCTGGTGAAAATTGCGCAGACGATCGAAACCGCATTCAAGGGCTCTTTGGTGGCGCGGTTCTCGGACGACCATTTTGTCGTGCTGACAAGCGATGAGACCTGCATGGAGCAGATCGGAAAGATCTCCGAGCAGATCAAGCTGAATCAGGGCGAAGTACATCTCGATCTGAAGGTCGGCGCCTACAAACCCGATGACGCGGAGACCGATCCGAGCGTCGCCTGCGACCGTGCGCGTTTCGCATGCAACAGCATCAAGAAGCACTACGACCGTTCTTTCCGGTATTACGACAAGACGCTGGAAAAGCAGTTCCGGCTCAAGCATTATGTCGTGAATCATATCGACAGCGCGATCGAACAGGGACATATCAAGGTGTTCTATCAGCCGATCGTCTCAACGCAGGACGGCTGTGTCTGCGGACTGGAGGCGCTCGCACGCTGGGATGATCCGCAGTACGGACTGCTGCCGCCGGGCATGTTCATCGAAACGCTGGAGGAATACCGCCAGATCTACAAGCTGGATCAGTGCATGGTCGAACAGGTCTGCCGCGATTACGCCGAATCCGCAAAGGAGGGCAAACCGTTCGCGCCGGTCTCGCTGAATTTCTCGCGGCTGGATTTCGAGCTCTGCGATATCGTCGGGATCCTCACGGACATGGCGAAAAAATACGGCGTACCGATGGAATATCTCGATGTAGAGGTGACGGAAAGTGCGCTTGCCGACCGGCAGGATCTGCTGCCGAACGCGATCCGCAATCTGCGGAAGATCGGCTACAAGGTCTGGCTGGATGATTTCGGCAGCGGCTATTCCTCGCTGAATGTGCTGAAGGATTATCAGTTCGACGTACTCAAGATCGACATGCAGTTCCTCGCGGAATTCGGCAGCAACGAAAAGACCATGCCGATCCTGACGAATGTGATCCTGCTTTCCAAGAAGCTGAATATGCTCTCGCTGACAGAGGGCGTGGAAACACAGGAGCAGTTTGATTTTCTGCGTTCCGTCGGCTGCGACCGCGCACAGGGCTACCTGTTCAGCAAGCCCGTTCCGCTGTCTGAGCTTTACCGCAAATTTGAGAGCGGAGAGCTGCGGATCAAAACAGCGGAGAACGAATAAAAGAGGCCGGCTCACAGTGCAGTGAGCCGGTCATTTTTTGAATCCTTATTTCTTCTTGCCAATGCCGAAGAGGATACGCAGCAGCCAGTAAAGATACCAGATAATGAACGGTGCTGTGAGGAGCCAGCCGATGATCGTCCATGTGGTGTTGCCTCTGGCAATAACGATCAGGCCGCCAACCAGAAAGATGGGTACGCCCGCGGCGATGGTGATCGCGATGACACGCTTGTACTTTGGTTCCTTTTCATCCTTGAAGACGCTGAACAGCACCTCACCGAGCCATTTGGCGATCGCTGCAAAGATCGCACCGAATATTTCTTCTAACACGTCATTTCACCTCGTTTTGGCTTTTATCATATCACAAATCGCGGGAAATGTCAAGAGATGCTGTGCGTGTTCCGGTCAGCGGTGTTTGTATACGACCAGTTCGGGGTTTTCGCCGTCCTTTTCGTAGGTGCAGACGAGGATAAACTCCATATTCGCAAGCACGCCGAAGCAGCGTTCCCCGCCGAATTCCGATTCCAGCTGATTGCCGAGATAGGTCGCGTTGTCGTCGAGAAATTTCACGGTGCTGCCGTTCGGGAGCCGGTATGCTAGATTCACATAGCTGCCGACCAGTGCATTGAGCTTTTCCACCCTGGGCATGCCCTCGATCTCCAGCGCATTGATCTCATCCACCAGCTTCTGCTTGAATTCCTCGAACGCGCCGCCGTCACCGAGTTCTTCGTAGCGCTTCCAGTAATCCAGCTGCGGAAGCATGGATTTCAGATATGCACGCACTTCCTCCGCGGGATGCTCCGCACTCGCCATGTTCTTCACGCAGACCTCGATCAGATCGTCCATATCGCTGTACATGTATTCGCCGTCCGCATAGCACCACTTGCAATAATGTGCATTCATGGAGCCGTCCTTTTCGCGGCTGATCATTGGATCCTCCAGCGGCATTCCGCAGCACTGGCAGATGCGCTTCTGCGGCGAACCGAGCAGCGTGTTGATCGAAACATCAAAGAGCTCCGACAGCAGCTTGAGCGTGTCGGTGTTCGGGACGGTCTCGCCGTTCTCCCAGCGCGAGACAGCCTGCCGCGTGACAAAGACCTTGTTTGCAAGCTCTTCCTGCGAGAGGCCTTTTCTGGTGCGCAGTTCCTGAATAACGTTTTTGGTATCCATAAGATATCCCTCCTTTGCTATGATTATAGCACGTCTCCCCTTTGCGGTCAAGCAACTGTCTGTTGCGCCCGCTCCGGAAAAAGCCCGGCACACGGCAGAAGGCACCGTGCGTCGGGCAAATTATCATATTGCGTGCCTACGCTGCTCAGCTGCGAAGGATCCTGCAGATCTTCCGGACACCAAGATAAATGAACAGTGCCGCGAGCAGTGCAAAGACGATTTTCGCACCAATCGAATCTATCAGGATCACGAGCGCTACAAGCGGCACGACCGGAATCAGCAGCAGCATACAGATCAGTACAATCCGCACGACTTTCGGGATCCGCTCGTTATTCAGAATCCATTCCAGCAGTCCGCTGATCAGTTCTCCGATCACTTCAACCAGTATTTCCATACGCTCACCTCAGTTTCTGTGCTGTCACATAGGTATAGATCATCATGACAGAGATCAGCGGGCAGATCAGGATCGTGAGCCAGGAAGTCTCCAGCCAGACAGTTGCGGCGTTCAGCAGATTGATGCCCGTAATCATCGCAAAGATCACGCCGGACATCCTGAAATACGGCTTTGCGTCGCCGCCCTTGTACAGCGAATTCAGCGGTTTGCCGACCTGCATGAACTGCAGAATACTGATGATCGCGGAGATCCCGCTCATGCAGAGCAAGACGATCAGTATAATCTGCTGCACATCCATATCACTCACCCCTCGAATTCTTCCACATCAATATCCGGCGGAGCGTCAATCTCCTCTCCGACATATTTTCCGTTTTTCTTCCGCTGCTTGACACATTCCGTCAGCAGATATTCAATCTGCCCGTTCACCGAGCGGAAATCTGCCTCAGCCCACGCGGCAATGTCATTATAGAGCTTCTCGGAAAGGCGCAGCGGCACCTGCTTTTTGACTGCCATCAATACAGGCTGCCGGAATTCACGACCGGCTGCGCGTCATGGTTGCCGCAGAGCACGACCAGCAGATTGGAGACCATTGCCGCTTTGCGCTCCTCGTCCAGAACAACGGTGTTGTTCTCGTTCAGACGCTCGAGCGCCATCTCCACCATGCCGACCGCACCGTCCACGATCATCTTTCTTGCGTCGATAATTGCGGATGCCTGCTGTCTCTGGAGCATCACAGCCGCGATCTCCGGCGCATATGCGAGATGTGTGATTCTCGCTTCGATGATCTCGATGCCTGCATTTTCTACCTTCTGCTGAATCTCATCGCGGATTCTCTCCGCAACCACTTCGCTCGAACCGCGCAGGCTGCCCTCGTCCGCAATGCCGTCGCCCGTGGTGTCCACGCCCGGTGCAACATCGTAAGGATAGAGACGGACAATGTTTCTCAGCGCAGAATCACACTGCAGCGAGAGATATTCCTTGTAGTTGTCGACATTGAACACCGCTGCCGCAGTATCGTTCACGCGCCACATCACAGCCACACCGATCTCGATGGGGTTGCCGAGGCAGTCGTTGATCTTCTGGCGGTTGTTGTTCAGCGTCATGATCTTGAGGGAGATCTTCTTGCTGAGAAGCTCTGCCGCGCTGACTGCGGTCTCCGATTTGGTACCTGCCGCACTCACAGACGGAGACATTGCGCCGACATCACCGCTCTGGCGGAGCTTGGTGCCTGCCGCCGGGTTGAACGCCGTGACGAACGGATTCACCCAGTAAAAGCCGTCGCTTTTCAGCGTGCCGATATATTTGCCGAAGAGCGTGAGAACGAGTGCCTCCTGCGGCTTGAGGACTTTCAGACCGAGGAACGGAATCCAGCCGAGGATCGCCCAGAGCAGGCCGCAGACAAACATGATAATTGTGCCTGCGGAGGGATTTTCATTGATGTCCTCCGCCGCACTCATGCCGATGGCGCTGAATACGATCAGTGCGATGCCTGCGCCGTAGATGAGCATCCAGAACAGCATCATTGCCAGACCGTTCTGCTTCTTGTTAAGTACGATTTCCTTCATAGTAATACACTCCTTTCGGGACAATCCGCCCGCGCACGCTTTGATGCGTTTCGTTATCCCTTTGATATCATAATGATATCATAGAAATATTCATTTGTCAATACGCCCTATAAAATATTTTTAATTTAACATATTGCACCTGATAAAATACAGGCACGCTTTTCAGAAAAACGTGCCTGCTTCTGCATTATATTCCGTTCACGCGCAGCACATTTTCGGCAAGGATCTCCCCGCTCGTTCCGACATCATCATGCTCTTCGCTGTACATTTCATAGTGATATTTCGCCGTAT
>JAFZPL010000115.1 GCA_017550355.1 Oscillospiraceae bacterium
CGTGCTGGTCTGTACATACCAGGCCATTTCCGGCGCAGGCAAGACGTTCGATACGTGGCCGGAAATGATCGACAACGTGATCCCGTACATCGGCGGCGAAGAAGAAAAGAGCGAGAAGGAACCGCTGAAGATCTGGGGCTCCATCGAGAACGGCGAGATCGTCAAGGCGAAGTCTCCGCTGATCACGACGCAGTGTCTCCGCGTTCCGGTTTCCGACGGTCACACGGCTGCTGTGTTTGTCAAGTTTGAGAAGAAGCCGACGATCGACGAGATCAAGCAGGCATGGGCAGAGTATTCCGGCGAGCCGCAGGCACTCTCCCTCCCGCATGCACCGAAGCAGTTCATCCACTACTTTGAAGAGCCGGACCGTCCGCAGGCAAAGCAGGACAGAATGCTCGAGGGCGGCATGGCTGTCTCCGTGGGCAGACTCCGCGAGGATACGCTCTTTGATTACAAGTTCGTCTGCCTGTCCCACAACACGCTGCGCGGTGCCGCAGGCGGTGCGGTCGAGCTGGCAGAACTCCTTGCTGCAAAGGGCTATTTCGACTGATCGTTTTGTGTGAAGAATAAGGATGGGAAATGCGCCGCCGGGCGGACATTTCTCATTCCGCGTTTCCCATTTTCAGACAGAGGAGGTTCAGCGGGATTCATGAAGCATGTGTTTGTCTGTCCGATGGATGATGTCCTGAAGGTCGCTTCCGTTACGGTCAAAAGCGGCGAAATGGATGACAACGTCAAATTTTACAGCTATCAGCCGCCGGAGGATGCACTGTATCCTTACGTTCCGGCATATTTACAGAATTATTATCAGCAGAGAAAACCGTTCCGGCAGTTTTTGCGCGATCAGTTCGGCAGTACGATGCGTCCGCACGACTATCTGCTCGCGCTGCACGACGATGCGACCGATCTGGAAGCCCATGCACTGAGCGAACTGCTCATTGCGGGCGGCGCAAGAGAAACACTCATGGAATACCGCGCCTTTCTGCTGGCGAATGAAGCGGAGTATATTGCGATCACCGGTTCCAAGCGGGCAATCACGTTCACGCATGTGTTTGCCGACAAAGACGACACGGAACGGATCTTCATGCCCATCAACGAGGCAACACCCGGCACCGTGCGGGAATCGGTGCATAAGCTCGATCCCGACGGCAGTCTCCCGATCTACACCTACGACCTCCCGACGATCATCGACGGCATCGGTGAGGGGGTAGCGACCGGCGAGCTGATCCGGAATTTTCTCCGCATTATCTGAAAGAGGTGTCCGATATGGCAGACCGCGTTTTGCTGATGCTGACCGCAGACGGCAGATGCACCGAGATCCCCGCAGAGGAATCCGTGCAGCCGGATACGCTTGCCGGACTGCTCGGCACCGATGTGACCGAGCGCCTGCGGCTTTCGTTTGTGCCGGAGCATCTCAGGGATGCTGCGCTGTGCTACTTTATAGATGCACGCGGCGGCGAAAAGGGACTGCCTGCGAATTTCTGCGGCACCTGTTTTTATCACACCGGCTGTCCGATCTTCGGCGATCTGCTGCTTGGGCTTTGTCCCGCATCGGCTGCAGACGAGGGCGCCGCGGGCATACCGGCGGCGGATGCGGCTGTGCTCAAGGCATGGCTCAAAGCCGAATTTCCTGATTTTCTGACTGTTATCTGATATAGAAAGGATGGTTCCCTATGAAGCATACTATCTTCACCGGTGCCGGCGTGGCACTGGTTACACCGTTCAATACAGACGGCGCTGTCGATTATCACGAGCTGGGCAGACTCATTGACTTCCAGATCGAGAACGGCACGGATGCACTCATCATCACCGGCACCACCGGCGAAAGCTCCACGCTGAGCGTTGACGAGCACATTGAGGTCATCCGCTATGCGGTCGAGCGCGCAAATCACCGTGTGCCGATCATTGCAGGCACCGGCAGCAACGAGACGACCATCGCCGTGAAGCTCTCCCAGCAGGCGGAGGCGGTCGGCGCAGATGCGCTCCTGCTCGTGACGCCGTACTACAACAAGACCACGCAGAACGGTCTGTATATGCACTACAAGACGATCGCAGACAGCGTGAAGCTGCCGATCATTCTCTATAATGTCCCGTCCCGCACCGGCATGACCATTGAGGTGGAGACTGCTGCAAGTCTGGCGGAGATCGACAACATCGTCGCCATGAAGGATGCGGTCGGCAACATCACCTACACCGCAAAGCTGATCGAGCGCTGCGGCGATATGATGGATGTCTACTCCGGCAACGATGATCAGATCGTTCCGATGATGTCGATCGGCGCAATCGGCGTGATCTCCGTGCTCTCCAATGTGATGCCGAAGGAGACACATGAGCTCTGTGCGGCTGCCCTTGCCGGCGATTTCAAGACCGCCGCTGCCATGCAGCTGAAGTATCTCAAGCTGATCCAGGCGCTCTTCATCGAAACGAATCCGATCCCTGTCAAGGAAGCGGTCAACATGATGGGCTATGCAGCGGGCGAGTGCCGTCTGCCGCTTTACCGCATGTCCGATGCACACCGTGAGGTGCTGATGGCAGAGATGCAGAAGCACGGTCTGATCCCCTGAGGACTGCCGGAAGACAGAGGTGAAAAGAAATGATTAAAATTGCAATCAGCGGTGTGTGCGGCAAGATGGGCAGAACGCTTGTTGCTGCGATCGCCGACCGCGAAAACTGTGAGGTCTGCTGCGGTCTGGATATCTGCGCCGGCGATTTTTCGTTCCCGGTCTATGATTCTCCCGCGAAGATGCAGGAAAAGCCCGACGTGATCATTGATTACAGCCATCCGAACAGCCTGAACGGTCTGCTCGAATACGCAAAGTCCACCGGTACGCCGATCGTCCTTGCGACCACCGGTTATTCCGAGGAGCAGTTTGCGCAGATCCGCCAGGCGGCAGGCTCCGTTGCGCTGTTTTCCTCGTTCAATATGTCGATCGGCATTCAGCTGCTGATCGCGCTTTCCAAGAAGGCAGCGGCAGTGCTGGGCAACCAGTTCGACGTGGAGATCATCGAGAAGCACCACAACCAGAAGATCGATGCGCCCTCCGGTACGGCGATCATGCTTGCGAATGCGCTCTGCGAGGAGTATGAGCCGAAGAAGCATCTGGTCTATGACCGCCACAGCGTCCGCAAGAAGCGCGAGATCTCGGAGATCGGCATGCACTCGATCCGCGGCGGCACGATCGTCGGGGAGCATGAGGTGCTGTTCGCCGGTCCGGACGAATGCATCTCCCTGAAGCATACCGCATCCTCCAAGCGCGTGTTCGCGGAGGGCTCGGTCAATGCGGCGATCTTCCTCGTCGGCAGGGAACCGAAGCTCTACGACATGACCGATCTGCTTGCAGAAACGGAATGAGCGGAAACGCGTTCAGCTACGTTCAATAATAAACTGTGCCGAGACAGGTTGACTGTATCGGCACGTTTTTTATATGTTTTGTGATGAGATTGCTTCTAGAAGCACCGTGATATCCATGACGGAAATAAAGCCATCCTTGTCCATGTCAGCATTTTCGGTTATAATTAAAGTAAGTGTCAAAGAGTCATTTAATTCCTCAGAAACTAAGCGGCACATTAAAATAGCATCTACAACAGTTAACGCATGATCGCCGTTTAAATCGCCGCTTGGAGTGTTAGCTCTGCTGGTATTTAGACTCGCAAACGGAATATTATATTGTTTTGCAAATGATTCTGCTGCTGAACGAGAATAGCCGTACATTGTAAATTGATTACATCCATTAAAAGCATATTTACTTATCTTCGTAGTTTTTTTGGGAATGATAATCGATGTGAGAGAAGTACAACGAACAAATGCATTCGCATCAATATTATTAATATTGTCTGGAAGACTAATGGAAGTAAGCGAATGGCAGTCTTCAAATAAATACCGACCAATGCTTGTTACATTTTTAGGAATTGTAATGGATTCGAGAGATGAGCAGAGCTGAAATGCAGAATCACCTATGTATGTTACGCTTTCGGGGATTGTGATAGATTTGAGAGATGAGCAAAGTTGAAATGCGGAATTACCAATAGATGTTACGCTTTTCGGAAGCGTAATAGATGTTAGCGAAGAACACTCCCGAAATCCTCCATCACCAATTTGTGTCACACCATTCGGAATTGTGATTGAGGAAAGTGAAGAACATCCTCTAAATGCATGATTACATATTTGTGTCACAGAGTCCGGAATTGTAAATGAAGTGAGTGAAGAGCAACTCCAAAACGCTGAAGGGCCAATTTCATTGACTCTGTCTGAAAATTGAATGGAAGAAAGTGAGGAGCAACAAGAAAAAGTGCTATCTTTAATACTTGTAACATTGTTTGGTAATATGATAGAAGTGAGTGAAGAACAGTTAAAAAAAGCAGACTTACCTATGCTTGTAACACTTTCTGGTATTGTGACAGAACTGAGCTCATAACATTGACAAAAAGCATAATCTCCGATCTCTGTAACATTACTGGGAATTTTGATAGACTTCAATGTCCAGCACTTGCAAAATGCACATTCCCCAATTGTGGTTATACTATCTGGTAATGTAATGGAAGTAAGATGGGTATTCTGTGATGGCTCCTTACGCTTAATACTTTTTACAGGTAATCCGTCTATTATTGACGGAACAGAAATCTGAGTTGCATTTTCATCCCAATCAGTGATTTCAATATAACGTTCGTTTTCATTATTACGAATCGCATATTTGAATTGCAAATTCTCTTTTGCCGCAAAGACCATCGTCTCCGCCACTGGCAGATATCCAGCCGCGCCAATGAACACCATCACTGCAGCCATAACCAAAGAAATAATCCGTTTTTTCATATTGCATCACATCCTTTCCGCACCTGTGTGCGTCAATTTATAATATAATAATATCACATAAATATGAACAAATCATGTAAATATAACAAATTCTCCGAAATACACAAACGCCCTCGTCCCTGCTTGTGCATTCTGCGCACAAAAATCCCGCCGGGATCATTGCGGGATCCCGGCGGTCAGAAAGATTCAGTTCAGCGTGACATTCCATCCGCCCGCAATATATCTGCGGAGAATGGTGACATCTTTGAGGTTCACGGAGCCGTCGCCGTTGAGATCAGCAGCTTTTTTGTCAAGCGTGACATTCCACCCGCCAGCGATATATCTGCGGAGAAGGATGACGTCTTTGAGATCCACATTGCCGTCGGCGTTGAGATCGCCGGGAACGGGCTTTGATTCGATCGGAGCAAAAGAAATCCCGTACTCTGTCGCGTAGCTTTCCGCATCGGAACCGGAAACACCGTAAATTGTGAGGTGATCACAGGGGCGCGGTGTTTCACCTAAACTGTCTAGGAATAGTTTTATATAGCCGAATCCTTCTTCACCAAATACGCTCCAGTCTAAATGGGTTGCGCTGTTTGGAACGGTGAATGTGCTGAGTTTCTCACAGTTTGCGAATGCGAATTGCTCGATGGCTTCCGCGCTGTACGGCACGGTGAAAGAGACGAGGGAAGAACAGGCAAAAAATGTGAATAGTTCAATGCGTTCGATTCCTTGCGGAAGCGTAACGGAGGTGAGCGCGGAACAACCCATAAACGCACCTGCGCCCATGCCGGTCACACTGTCCGGGACGACATAGCCGGTGTCAGTTTTTCCTGCAGGATATTGCACCAGTCTGGTCATATCGCGGCTGAACAGCACGCCGTCCACACTGACGAAGTCCGGATTCTCGGGATGCACGTTGATCTCTGTCAGATTTTTACAAAGTGAAAACATGCCGACATCTATCTCCACAGAGCTCTGTACACTTTTCGGAATGGTGACGGAGGTGAGTGCAGTGCAGCCAAGGAATGCGCCGTCTCCGATGTGCTGAACGCCCTCCGGAATGTTGACGGAGGAGAGCGCAGTGCAGCCAAGGAATGCGCCGACTCCAATCTCCTGCATACCGTTCGGAATGATAACAGATGAAAGCGAAGTGCAGCCCCAAAACGCCTCTGCGCCGATGCTCTTTATGCCCTCCGGAATGGTGACAGATACAAGGGAAGTACATTCGGAGAACATCATGTTTTCAATACAGGTCAGACCGGCCGGCAGAGTAACAGCGGTGAGCCAATGGCAGTTGTCGAATGCAGATTTGCCAATGCTCGAAACGCTGTCCGGAATCGTAACAGAGGTGACTGCGCTGCCGCTGAACGCCCGTTCCTGGATGTGCGTTACGGGCAGTCCGTCAATTTCCGGAGGAATCGTGACTTCTGTCGCTGCTTTGTCACATTCCAGGATCTCAATATACGTTCCGTTTACGGCACGATATGTGAGCTGTCCGCATTTTCCGCCTGAGCTGAACGGGATATTGTTTGCGGCTGCATATTCTTCTGCATAGGAACCGGTGCTGCCGTAAATCGTAAAACCATCATTACGCATGAATGCATCTTTGCCGATGCTTTTCACGCTGTCCGGAATGATGACTGTGCCGAGAGACCAGCAGTAATTGAAGGCGAAGTCACCGATGCTGGTCACGCTGTCCGGAATGATGACAAAGCGCAAAGAACAGCCTTCAAACGCGAATGCCCCGATGCTTGTCACGCTGTTCGGAATCGTGATTTTTTCAAGAGGGTAGCCGTCAAATGCAAGATCCCCGATCCGTGTCACAGGCAGTCCGTCAATTTCTGCCGGAATCACGATATTAGATTCCGAGGAAAAGGATCCGGGATATTCAATGCCAGAAATTTCAATCGATTGGTTGTTAAGGATCCGGTATCTGAGAACGCCGAAGGCTTTTTCCACAGTACACGGAATATTCTTTTTGACTGCATATTGCTCTGCATAAGAACCTGTTTCCGCACAAAGCGTGACCGGACTGTCTGCAAACGCATTTGCAGCAATGCTCGTCACGCTGTTCGGAACAGTCACAGCCTTGAGACTGCCGCATTGCGCAAATGCAGAATCGCCGATGCTGTTTGCGCCTGCTTCGATCATGACGCTGCTGAGACTGTCGCAGCTCTGGAATGCGCATGTGCCGATGCTTTTCACGCTGAACGGGATGCTGATTGTGCTGAGACTGTCACAGTCCCGGAATGCATTCTCGCCAATGCCTGTAATGTCGTCCGGAATCCATACTTCACGGAGTTCTTTACAGTTCTCAAATAAAGATCTTTCAACGGTGTTCACACCGTACGGCAATGAGACAAAGTGCAGACCGGAGTTCGCAAAAGCAGACACTCCGATGCTGTTCATGCTGTTCGGCAAGGAGATGGATTCAAGAGAAGAACAGCCATAAAACGCATAGTTGTCGATTCTCGTTACGCCGCGAAGGACAACGGATTTCAGAGAAGAACAGCCATAAAACGCCGCGGCGCCAATTCTTGTTACGCTGTCCGGAATCGTGATGGATTTCAGAGAAGTACAACCCTGAAACGCACCGTCTCTGATTCTGGTGTCGGCTTTCGGAAAGGTGACGGATTCAAGAGAAGTACACCCGAAAAACGTACCATGGCCGATGTTTCCCACACTGTCCGGGATGGTTACGGATTTGAGAGCGGTACATCCTTTGAAGGCATTGTCGCTGATCCATGTCACACTGTCCGGAATGATGATGGATTGGAGTGCGGTGCATTCAGAAAAGGCATTGAAGTTGATGTTTGTCACGCTGTTCGGAATACTGACGGATTTGAGCAAAGAAGAAGCAAAGGCATCGTTGCCAATAATGGTCACCGGCAAGCTGTCGATCTCTGCCGGAATCACAATTTCGGATGCATCCTTGTCACAGCCCGTGATTTCCACAGAATCGTCGTTCACAATCATGTACTGCAATTGTCCGGAAGTTTTCGTCTCTTCTTCCGCATAAACCGCTGTGTCCGCGAACGGCAGAACCGGTACGGCCGTACCAAGCATCGCTGCCGCCAAGCCAATTGACAAAAACTTTTCTTTCATAAATACCCCTCCTATCTGCACTGACGTGCATTTCTATTTCTATTATACACATATTAATTTAAAAACGCAAGCAATAAAACATGATTTCTGCATATTGCACAAGAGAACTTTTGTGTGCTCTGCGGTGCAAAAATCCCGCCGGGATCATTGCGGGATCCCGGCGGTCAGAAAGATTCAGTTCAGTGTGACATTCCATCCGCCTGCAATATATCTGCGGAGAATGGTGACATCTTTGAGGTTCACGGAGCCGTCACCGTTGAGATCAGCGGCTTTTTTGTCAAGCGTGACATTCCACGCGCCCGCGATATATCTGCGGAGCAGGATGACATCCTTGAGGTTCACGGCACCGTCGCCGTTGATATCGCCCGCAGCCGTACTTTTCTGTTCGGCTTCGATCACCTTGAATTCGATCTCATTCTCTTTTGCGTAGGCTTCTGCATAGGAACCCGCATAGCCGAAAATTGTGAGATCGTTGCAGAATTCAAACGCGTTTGCGCCGATTTCGGTTACGCTTGCCGGAATAGTGATGCTCATTAAGCTGCTGCAGCTGCAAAATGCACTTGTGCCAATGCTTGTTACGCTGTCCGGGATCGTGACATTGGTCAGACCACAGGATTCGAATGCACGTTCTTCAATGCTTGTGACACTGTCCGGAATGGTGATGTTGTTCAGACCGCGGCAGTAGTAAAATGCTTCTTTGCTGATGCTTGTCATGCTGTTTGGAATGGTGACGCTGAACTGACCGCCGACGTCATAAAACGCATAGCGGCTGATGCTCGTTACACCCTCCGGAATCACAGTGTCAAATGTGCATTCCCTGCCGTCAATCAGGATACTGTTGACGATCACCAGAGGATCTTCGTCACGACGGTCTTCCAGCCACGGCGTACCGGAAAACGGGCAGAAGCCGATATCTGTTGCGCTTTTCGGAATCGTAATGCTCCTCAGACTGGTGCAATTGTCAAACGCCCAGTCGCCGATACTGGTCACGCCGTCCGGGAGCGTGATCTGTGTCAGACCGCTGCAGTGTGAAAATGCAGATTCGTCAATGCTGGTCAGGCTGGCCGGAAGGGTGATATCAGTCAGAGCATAGCAGTTTTCAAACGCAAAATAGCTGATGTTCGACACACACTCCGGGATGGTAATGGATTTGAGACTCGTACAGTTTCCGAATGCTTTGACGCCGATGCCGGCTACACTGTCCGGGATCGTGATGCCGGTCATATATTTGCAGCTGTCGAATGCTCTTTCGCCGATCTCCGTCACCGGCAACCCGTTGATCTCTGCCGGAATCTCAACATTCACAGCATACTTATAGCATTTCGTCACCGCAGCGTGGTCTTCAAACAGCTGAAAGGTCAGCTGCTGCTCTTCTTCCGCACAGACCGCTGTCATCGGCATCGGAAGATACGAAACCGCCGCACCAAGCATCATTGCTGCCATTGTGATTGCGCAAAACCGTCTTTTCATAAATACCGTCCTTTCATCAGTGGCAAATTGCCAAATATATTTATATTATACTGCAAGACCGCCGAAAGTACAAGTTCTTCGCGCAAATTTATCATAATACATAAATCGGAGATATGCTGTTTGTGCAATCTGCCGTACAAAAATCCTCACTTCCTTTCCCGCATCTGCATATGATGGGAACAGGAAGTGAGGTGTTTCCTTTGCATATGATCACTCTCGCCGATCTGCCGCCCGGTCAGCGCGGCACCGTCTCCGGCATTTCCGGCGATGAACGCGGCAGACTGCTCGATCTCGGCATCACGGAGGGGAGCGAGGTCTGCTGCCGGATGCGCGGTGCGGGCGGCTCGCCGGTCGCATTCACCGTCCGCGGCGTCACACTTGCGCTCCGTGCGGAGACCTGCCGGCAGATCCGTCTGCAAGCGGAGTCCGCGCAGACCTGGCTGCTCGCGGGTAATCCGAATGTCGGCAAAAGCACCGTTTTCAACGC
>JAFZPL010000116.1 GCA_017550355.1 Oscillospiraceae bacterium
ACAGGTCGCCGCGCCGCCGAACGGCTCGATCTCGGTCGGGTGGTTGTGCGTTTCGTTCTTGAACATGAGGATCCAGTCCTCCTGTCCGTTGTCGGTGTCCACCTTGATCTTCACGGAGCATGCATTGATCTCCTCGCTCTCGTCAAGCGCCGGGATCTTGCCGTCTGCCTTCAGCTTGCGCATTGCCATCGTCGCCATATCCATGAGCGTGACGGGCTTTGCCTCTCTGCCGAGCTCCTTGCGGATGCGGAGATATTCGTCATAGGCATCGCGGATATAGGGCGTATCGACGGTCACTTTGTCGATGGTGGTGAGGAACGTGGTATGGCGGCAGTGATCGCTCCAGTAGGTGTCGATCATGCGGATCTCCGTGATGGTGGGATCGCGGTGCTCGGTCTCGGAGAAGTAATTCTGGCAGAAGGTGATGTCGTCGTAATCCATCGCCAGACCGTACTTTTTGAGGAACTCGTTTCTGCCGGCCTCATCCATCCGGCAGAAGCCCTTGAGCGTCTCGACGGTCTCAGGGATCGCATAATTGGTATCGAGCGAATCCACGGTGTCGAGCGATGCCTCGCGGCTCTCCACAGGGTTGATGAGATATTTTTTCAGACGGTCAAACTCCGCATCGGTGATCGAACCGGTGACGATATAGACTCTTGCATTGCGGACGCGGCAGCGCTCCTTGCCGTTCAGGATCTGGATGCACTGTTCGCAGGAATCCGCACGCTGATCGAACTGTCCGGGCAGATACTCCACCGCGAACACGCGCTCCTGCTGCGAGATCATCGGGAGCTTGTCATAAGTGAGATCGACCGCCGGCTCCGAAAAGACCGTCGGGATCGCCTGCTTAAAATCCTCCTCCGTGAGCATGTCCGCATCGTAGCGGTTCAGGATCCGGATGCCCAGCACATCGAGCCGGAGTGCGGTGCGCACGTCAGACAGCACAGACTGTGCCTCCACTGCGAACTGCGGCTTTTTTTCCGTGTAAATACGATAAACTGCCATTTCAAACTTACCTCCGTGAAATTATAAATGTGAAGTGAGAAATGAGAAACGAGGAATGAAGGCGCCGCCCGCGCGGATCTCAGAATGCCGGACGGCACTGCCATTCCTCATCCCTCTTTCCGCATTTCTCATTGTTTGCTGATATATTCTTCTGCGAGCTTTGCGGCATTGCGCACGCAGTCCTCACAGGAACAGAGCATTTTGCCCGTGCCGACACCTTTCAGCTCTCTGCACACCGCGCTGCCGCACTGTGCCGTAAAGTCGTTGTAGACCGCCTTTGCCTGTGCGCGCACCGGCTGTTTCCCGAGCATGCCCAGCACCATTTCCGCGCCGACCAGTGCGCCGCAGGTGCCGTCCATCGTCGCCATGCCGGAGCCGAACGCCGAACCGAGCTTCATCAGCGCCGCATTGTCCATATCCAGCTCATCCGCAAACGCGCAGAGCACTGCCTGACAGCAGTTCATCTGCGCCTTGAGCGATGCCGCGTAATCTGCCTTGTTCATATTGTCATTCCGTTCCCTTCATGTTTTCTTCCTGTTTACGCAATGCCGTATTTTTTGCGGACACGCGCCTTGGCTTCCTTGCTGTAGAGATCGGTCAGCGCCTTCGGATCGACCTCTTCGCCGAGGATCAGATGCTTTTCCCAGAGCCGTTCGGTCTTGTCGGACGAGACTGTTTGGCTGATCTGGAACACGATCGTCTGCGGACTGCCGACCATCGCTGCGAAATTGGCATATGCCGCCTTGAATTTTTCCAGATACGGCGCGGGATCATGTCCCTCCTTGACCGTCATGCTCACCGCTGAATACCGAAGATCGTCGCAGGCGATGGATTTCAGATCCGCCTTGCACACCTGCTGCGCTGTCCCGACCTGCATTCTGCGCTCGATCAGCGGCAGATCCTGCGGTTCCGAAAATGCATACTCAAACAGCGGCATGGTCAAAACGATCAGCGACGCCGCCCTGCTCTCGCTGCGCGGATTTGTCAGTTCGTCGTAATCCGGAAACATCGGCCGGAGGATCTCATCCGCAAGCTCCTGCTTGAAAATGCTGCCGATCTCCTCGTTGATGAGGTAATCCGCCTCACCGAGATAGTATTCCTCCTCCGTTTTGTCCTTGCACTCCTTGATTTCCGGATCATAAGGCGTGAACCGCGTCTCGACCGTATCGCTCACGATATGCTCCTTGCCGCTGTGATCAAAATACCGCAGCGCATAGCAATCGTCACCCTGTTCATCGGTCTTTTCGTAGGTAAAGGAATATCCCTCACCGAAGCTGTATTTCATAAGCTCCGGAAACCGCTTTGAAAAGTCGGTCTCCTTCGCGCAGCCTGTCAGCATTCCGGCGCTCAGCAGCAGCACAGAAAGCAGATAGTTCCGTTTTTGCATGTGTCCCCCGTTATGTCGCCGCACGTTGTTTCCGAAGCTGTTCTTCCCATTCTTTCAGCACCGCGGCGGGCTTTTGTTTGTTCAGGTCAAAGCTGTCATTCTTTTCGCCGAGGATCCCGATCTCCGAAAAAAGGATCTTGTACGTGCTCTGCTCTCCGTCTTTCCTTTTCTGCTGGAGATAGAACAGATAATTCTGTGGGCTGCCTGTCCGTTCCCTGAATTCGGAAACGGCTTTCTGCATGCTCCCGATATACTTGTCCGCGTCTGCGTTTTCTTTCAGCACACACTGCACGATGACAAACCATTCCGGATCGCAGGCAACGGATTTCAAATCGTTCTTGCAGAGCTGCACGCCCTTGTCCGGTTCCAGCCACTGCTTGAACCGCGGAAGCTCCTCTGTATTCTTTTCGCCGTCTGCATTGGAATACATGATGACCACCCTCGGAAGCACAGACAACAGGGAGACTTCGCTGTCCTTTCCCACCTTTATCTGGTCATAATTCGGGAAACACGGCTTCAGAACCTTCTCCCCGACTTCATCTATGACCATATCACGCATTGCGTTACTCAAGATCGAAAGCATGACCTCAAAGTTATACGTCTCCTCCGTCAGATCGGGTTCATCCTGTTTGCTTTCCTCGTAGGAAGAGTACAAAAAACGATCCTTGTCAGTTTCGTGCATCGTGCCGTTCTGATCGCGGTAGCTGAGGCCGTAGGTGTCGTACCCGTTCTCATTCGGGCCGTTGTATTCCAGTTTGCCGTCCGCACCGAGACTGTACGAAAGATAGCTTTCATATTGTTTGATCACGCTGTTTTTCGTGCCGCAGCCCGTCAGCAGAATCGCCGCCGCTGCCGCCGCAAGTCGGAAATACTTCGCAAAATTCATGCTTATGTTCCTTCACTGCTCAAATTAATAATTGAGACCGTATTTTTCCCGCAGGCGAACCCGTGCTGCATCCTTACAGCTGAGAGCATCCGTTCCCTTGCAGTATTCCTCTGTGCTGACCGTGATGACCTCTCCCAACATTGCTTCCACTTTCCACACCGGCTCTATCATTTCGTCATCATCCAGATTGACTGAAAAGCTATAATTCTGCGGATGATCCGTCATCTCCAAAAAGCGCTCATAAGCCGCTTTCATCTTCTCGACATACGGGGCGGCATCTTTTCCCTTCGGCACCTTCAATCTGGAAAACGCAGACCACAGATCACTGTTCAGGGTGGAGCTGAGATCGGCTTTGCAGAGCTGATAGCCTTTTCCGGGCTGCGTCAGATTGTACAGCACCTCATATTTTGGATCGTTTGGGTAACTGCTCGCATCAAACGGCAGCATCTGCAATACCGCTCCGACGTATAGTGCGCCGTCAGGCAGCTCTGAAACCGCCCCCTGCGTATCCACGTCCGAAAACTCCGGCTTGATGACGGTTTCGC
>JAFZPL010000022.1 GCA_017550355.1 Oscillospiraceae bacterium
CCGATGAATGCGCGGTAACCAATCTTTTCAAGGCCTTCGTTCAGCTTGACAGAAGCCAGTGCAGAGCAGTCCTCAAATGCTTTTTCACCGATTGTCTTGACCGTTGCCGGGATCTCGATCGCGGTAAGCGCCTGGCAGCCAAGGAACAGCGTATCCGGGATGTTATTCATACCCTCGCCGAAGGTCACCTTGCTCAGTGTGGTGTTGTTCTCAAACGGATGACTTGCAGCAGTCAGCGTAGACGGGATGTAAATCTCCGGAATAGCAGTTCCGATGAATGCGCGGTAACCAATCTTTTCAAGGCCTTCGTTCAGCTTGACAGAAGCCAGTGCAGAGCAGTCCTCAAATGCTTTTTCACCGATTGTCTTGACCGTTGCCGGAATTTCGATCTCAGTGAGCGCTTTGCAGTCAGAGAAAAGCGTGGACGGGATGTTGTTCGTACCCTCGCCGAAAGTCACATTAATCAGGGTGGTGCTGTTCTCAAACGGACGGCTTGCGTCGGTCAGCGTGGACGGGATGTAAATTTCCGGAATGATCGTGTCACAGAATGCACGGTAGCCGAGCTTTTCAAGACCTTCGTTCAGCGTGACAGCAGACAGCTTTTTGCAATCTCTAAACGCATATTCGTTAATCGCCGTCACACTTTCCGGAATCACGACGGCTTCAATGCTCGTCCCCCTGAATGCATAGCTGCCGATTGTTTTCACGGTCTTCGGAATCGTGATTGCTTTCAGACCGGTGCAGCTGTCGAACAAACTCTGCGCGACACGGGTGATGCCTTCGCCGAAGGTGACCTTGTTCAGATACTCGCATCCGTCAAACGGCATATTGGTTGTTTCCAGCGTCGTCGGAATATAGATCTCCGCGATCGGTACTTCGTTGAACGCGTGATAATTGATCTTCGTCAAGCCTTCGTTCAGCGTGACCGTCAGAAGACTTTCGCAGGAGTCGAATGCATATTCGTCGATCAGCGTCACGTTCTCCGGGATCGTAACAGAGGTCAGTGCACTCCCCTTGAATGCATAGGAACCAATCGTCTTGACAGTCTTCGGGATCGTGATGGATGTCAGACCGGTGCATCTTTGGAACACACTATTCGGAATCTTGGTAATGCCCTCACCGAAAGTGACCTTGTTCAGATACTCGCATCCGTCAAACGGCATATTGGTTGTTTCCAATGTCGTCGGAATATAGATCTCCGCGATCGGTACTTCGTTGAACGCGTGATAATTGATCTTTGTCAGTCCTTCGTTCAGCGTGACCGTCAGAAGGTTTTGGCAGGAGTCGAATGCATATTCGTCAATCAGCGTCACACTTGCCGGAATGACAACAGATTTCAGTCCGCTCTTCTGGAACGCCTGGCTTCCGATTTTCGAGACAGTTTCCGGGATCGTAACGGAAGTCAGCGTTTTTACGCTGTCGAACAGTCCCTTTGCAATCATGGTCGTGCCTTCAGCAAAGGAAACCTTCGTCAGCTTGGTACCTTCAAACGGCATATTGGTCGTCGTGAGCGTTGACGGAATCTTGATCTCTGTGATCGGAACAGAATTGAATGCATGATACCCGATCTTCTCAAGGCCCTCATTCAGCGTGACAGAAGCGAGTTTGGCACAGCGATCAAATGCATATTCATCAATCGTCTTCACGCTGGCCGGGATCGTGATAGAGGTCAGACTGCTCTGGGAGAATGCTCTGCTGCCGATCGTTGTGACCGTATCCGGGATTGTAAAGGAAGTAATCGTTTTCATGCCGGTGAACAGTCCATTTGCAATCTGCTTGGTACCTTCAGCCAGGCTGATTTTGGTCAGGGGCGTTTCCTCAAACGGTGCATTCGTGTTGGTCAGCGTCGACGGGATGCTGATCTCCGTGAGCGGGAGTTTATTGAATGCATGGTAGCCGATCGTTTCAAGGCCTTCGCTCAGCGTGACGGAGGTCAGATTCGGGCATCCCTCAAATGCGCTCTCACCGATCGTCGTGACACTTGCAGGAATGGTTACGGATTTGAGCTTCTGATTCGCCTTGAATGTGCTTGCTTTGATAGCGGTAACCGCTGCGCCGTTATAGGTATCCGGAATGACCAGATTCTCAGCAGTACCGGTATACTTCGTGATCGTTGCTTTTCTGCCGGTGACCGAAAACTCAAAGCCGTCTTCTGCACCTTCCTGCACAGTAACAGCCTCAACAGAGACCGCATCTGCAGCGAGTTCCACATCGACAGCATACGCAGTTTCAGGCTCTGCCAGCGTCAATCCCTGGAGAGGAAGCGACATAGCGGAGAGCATAACGAGCGAACTCATCATGCAGGCAGCTGCCTTTTTGCAGCCCTTTCTGCGAAAACCATTGGTATTCTTCATTGATAGATCCTCCTTATATCTGTACGCAGTACAGTTAATAGCTTATATTATACTCGAAAACCCAATATAATACAAGAATTACCGTGCGAATTCCGCATAATGCACAAATTTGATAGACCTTTGTTGTAATCTGGGAAAATGCGGTATATCATCCGCCCGGCAAATTGACAAGGCATTCGCTTTGTGATATAATTGAGAAAAAGGAGGGGCTATTATGCTGAAAAAACGAATCTGCTGTATTTTACTCTCTTTGCTCAGCGCATGCTGCATCCCGGCGGACACCCTGCCTGCTGCCGCTGTCACTGTCTGCGCGGTTACTTCCGGCTCATGCGGTGAAAATCTGACCTACACCCTGGACAAAGAAACCCTGACGCTGACAATCTCCGGCACGGGCGCAATGGATAACTGGACACTGCAGGATCATCCGGACTGGACACATCCTGCCGTATTCTATGATGTGATCATCGAAGACGGTGTCACAACCATCGGCGATTACGCCTTTGCCAACACCTTCTGCCGGCATATCACCATTCCGGATTCTGTCACGGAGATCGGCAGCTGTGCTTTTCAGAATTCACAGCTGGAAGAAATCACCATTCCCGACTCTGTCACAAAGCTCGGTGAGGGCGCTTTCTGCGGTGAAAACTGCCTGAGATTCATCACGATCCCGGATTCGGTCACAGAACTGCCGCCCGCCTGCTTTGCCGGCTGCACATGGCTGCTTTCCGTTCAACTGCCGGAAAACCTGACCGCAATTCCAGAGCGCTGCTTCGATTACTGCGCCCACATGGTGGAAATCAATTTGCCGGATTCTCTGACCGAAATCGGAGACGACGCTTTTCGCTATTGCTGTGAATACTGGCTCACAAAGCTGCCCGACAGCCTGCAGAACCTCGGCGCACACGCATTTCAGGGATGCATGTATGATACAAGCCTGACATTTCCGCCGTCACTGGATACGATCGGCGAAGAATCCCTGCCGGAGGTGCTGTCTCTGGTACGGGAGATCATTGTCTCGCCGTCCGGTTATCTGTATTCGATCAATTATTCCGGGGATACGATTGTCTTTCCTGAGAACGTGGCCACGATTCCGGCATCCGTTCTTGCGATTCAGCGTGATTTCAACACGCTTGTCATTCTCCCGACTGTCCGGCAGATCGACGACAATGCATTCAGCACCCTGCCGTCCTTGAAAACAGTCATGGGCATCCGCGGAACCGCCGCCGAAACCTATGCACAAAGAAACGGTCTGACCTTTCTCCCGCTGGATGCGGATGCAGGTGAACCCGTCCGGCCGGAATTCGGCACCGAAACGCTCTCCATCAGCAATACAAGCGATAATTTCGGCGAGAATTACCCGACAAACGACTGGCACACCGCCGTTCTGCGGGAAGCAGAGGGCGGCAGACAGCTTGAGTTCAAGGGAGATTCCCAATGGAAAGGCTCATGCTTCGGGCTTGCCGCATTTCAGGCATTGCTCAGTACCGGTACAGTCTCCCCTGCTGTGTTCGGCGCCGAAACAGCCGCAGAGATCCAGCCGACGCCGGACGTAATTTCGTTCATCAACTGCCTGCACCTCTCCAACAAGCTCCCCGTAACCACTCTACCCACGGGAAATCAGACCAAGGATACTGCGCAGCAAACGCTTCTCCGGATCATTTCGCTTTCCCGCAGCGTCAATGAAGGACAGGAACCGTTTTTGCTCCAGATCCGCACGCCGGGCAACGGTCTGCACGAAATCACCTGCTACGGTCTTGAAGCGGGCACATGGGAATGGAACGGCGAATCCTTCGACAGCCGCATTCTGCTCTGGGACTCCAACTATACCGAAGGCGGCGACCGGATCCAGCTTTATTATAATAGTACCGATCTGCACTGGTGCATCCCCGCCTATCAGATGTACTACCATAACGATCAGGACGCTTCCGGTGCGCTGCTCTACACGCTCGATAATCTCTCTGACAGCTACAAATACTTCGCAGACCGCGCCGTCCCCCTTCCCGGCGATGTCAACAGCGATGCTAAGCTCAGTGCCGCCGATGCAGTCATTCTGAGCAAAACGATCTCGGATGAAAGCACGGATGCAATCGAAAAAAAGACGGGCATACTGAATCTCGACGCCGATCAGAACGGCCTGCTCGATATCGACGATGTGCTCATTGTTCTCAGAGCCGCTGCCGAATAACAGATCCCGGAAATAAATCTGCAAATCTATGTGACCGATCCGGAGATTTGTCGAATAGATAAGTGAAGGGGATGAACACATGGACAGTCAGATCACGGCACTGCTCAGTGCACGGGACGAAAAAGCATTGCAGCTTCTGCGCGATACATACGGCGGATTTTGTCATTCATTGGCGTTTCAGATCATAGGCAATCATCAGGATGCTGAGGAATGCGTAAATGACACGCTTCTGGCTGTCTGGAACAGCAGTGCGACAGTTCGGGCAGATACGCTCCGGGGGTATCTCGCCGCACTTGTGCGCCGTACAGCGATTGACAGGCTCAAAGCACAGACCGCACAAAAGCGCGGCGGAACTCAGTTCGCTGCCGCACTCGACGAGCTTGCCGATATCCTCCCTTCCGACGATCAAGTCGAACGACAGATCGAACAGCGTGAGCTGACAGAGGCGCTCACCGCATTTCTCCGCACACTCCCGCAGGATGCCATGCGCATTTTCATGCAGCGGTATTATTTATCGCGGCCGGTGCAGGAAATCGCGGAAAAGAACAACATGGGCAAAAGCGCCGTGAAAATGTCGCTCATGCGTACCCGAAACAAACTAAAGGATTATTTGCAGAAGGAGGGACTGCTATGAAACCGATGGATCTGATGGATGCGCTCGGCGAAGTGCCGCAGGATCTTGTGAATGCCGCGGTGTGCGAAGAACCGATCGCGGAGAAAAAACGCTCGCATATCATTCTTTCGCGGGCTGTTGCATTCACCGCGCTTGCAGCATCGTTTGCGGTGGTATTTGGTCTGATTCATGTGATCGGGAAATTCAGTGAACAATCGGAAACTGTACAGACTGCCGAACATACAGCGGCGGTCACATTCAGCAATCAGGCGGAAATCATCACAACCGATATCAGCAATACGGCGTATGAAGAAACAGTACCGGAAACAACCGAGGACCCGTATCACAGCACCGCGAAAACCAATGCTGAAATTGTTCCGGCGGAAACCACCACATTCACAACGGCGACATTCCACGTTGAAACTCAAACGCAGACATTGCCCTATATTCCGCCGCATGAGGTCGAGCAGAAGGACATTATCTGCTGGCATGACTGCGGTCTGCGGACAGACGGGAACGAAGCAGAATCCCCGTATGATATGCATGATTCCATCACGATTCCTGCGCTGCCCGGTTTTCAGTTTACATGGGAAAAAAAGGCAATTGCTGTCAGCAAGGACGGCAGACAGATTGCAGCGTTCGACGGAATGCCCATCTGGAGCGCGTATTTTACCGATCTGACCAGTGACGGGATTCCGGAACTGTGTATGAATTCGAGTTTCGGCAGAGGCATGGTAGATGAGCATATTACGGTATACGACTGCATGGAGCGAAAACAGTATGATCTCTGGGACAGAGGTATCTTTGACTACAAGCTTTCGGTAGAAAATGATTCTCTGACCGTGGAGCGCACACTGAATAGGTACAACACAGCCGAAAGCACACTAAAAGGCCGCATCGTTCTCAAAGACGGCGTTGCTTATTTTGTCGAATCCGGCAAACAGCTTGATACCGCTTTGCCGCCGATCACAGAATATAAAGAAGGCTCTGTGCTGACATGGTTTGACTTCACACAGGATACGAACGAAACGCTTCGGTTCCGCATTTCGGCTTATCCGGATATCGTTTTCACCTATGAAAATGAAATGCTGTACTTTGAGCAGGACAATCACAAGAACAGCATCGCTTTCGGCAGCACATGGAACGCTTTCTTCACCGACCTGACCGGCGACGGCAAACCGGAAATCTGCGCCACAAAGCGTCTCCATTCCTCCCTTGACTCCATCAGACCGGCGGAGGTCATAGTCATGGACATTTCCAAAATGCATAACGGACATCTGATCTACTTTCAGAACGATCAGGACGGCACCCTCTGTGATACAGACACTGAATTTGATTATGTGCTGTACGTCGAAAACGGCGAACTGTTTGTCAATAAGAACAGTTGGCACAGTGCGTGGGATCCGTTCTCAAAGCACGGAACCAAGGGCAAACTGCGTTTTGAGGACAACCTGCTGATTTTTGATGAGGTCAAATAACCCCATAAAACAAGAGCGTCTCACTGCATTGCGGTGAGACGCGTTCTCTTATTTATACGCGGTATCCGTTGGGATTCTGCTTCTGCCAGTTCCAGCTGTCGCGGCACATGTCGTCGAGCGTTTTTTCGGTCTGCCAGCCGAGCACCTCCCGTGCTTTGTCAGAATTGGCATAGAATTCCGGCAGATCGCCCGCACGCCGCGGACCGTAAACATGATTCACCTTCACGCCGTTCACACGCTCAAAGGTCTCGACGATCTCCGTCACGCTGTACGGAATGCCTGTACCGAGATTGAAAACCGCAACGCCCTTGTGCTGCATGATATAATCAATTGCTTTTACATGTCCTCTTGCAAGATCGACGACATGGATATAGTCCCGCCGGCATGTGCCGTCCGGTGTCGGGTAGTCATTGCCGAAGATCGTGAGACATTCCCGCTTGCCAACCGCAACCTGCGTCACATACGGCATCAGGTTGTTCGGAATACCCTGCGGATCCTCGCCGATCATACCGGACGGGTGCGCACCGATCGGATTGAAATACCGGAGCAGAATCACGGACAGCTCCGGATCTGCCTTCGCCGCATCCTCAAGGATCTGTTCGGTCATGGATTTTGTCCAGCTGTACGGATTGGTGCATGCCCCGCGCGGCATCGTTTCCAAATACGGAATGGGGTTCTTCTCACCGTAAACCGTCGCAGAGGAGGAAAAGATGATATTGTTCACACCTGTTTCCTGCATCGCATCCAAGAGAGAAAGCACCGTATCAAGGTTTTTGCGGTAATACATGATCGGCTTCTGTACTGATTCACCGACCGCTTTCAGCCCTGCAAAATGGATCACAGCGTCGATCTTCTGTTCCCGGAAAATCCGCTTCATTGCATCCGCATCGCGCACATCCGCTTCATAGAGCACGATTTGTTTTCCGGTGATCTGTTCCACCCGTTCGACCGATTTCGGCGAGCTGTTCACGAAATTATCCGCGATCACCACGTCATATCCCGCATCAAGCAGTGCAGCGGCTGTGTGTGAACCGATGTAGCCGGCACCGCCCGCCAGTAAGATGTTCGACATATGTACCCTCCCTATTAATTGTTAATAAAAATAGATCCCCGATGAATTGATAAAAACGCAGTATCCGTCATTTCAAAATATGCTGCTTCATCATAGTCAGATCGGCTGCATCGAGTGCGCCGTTTTTGTTGCAGTCCGCCTGGGCCGCCTGTTCTGCCGTGAGCGAACCGCCGCCGGTCAGATAATCCAGCAGCAGACGCACATCCGCACCATCGGTTTTTCCGTCGCTGTTCAGATCGCCGAACACAGGCTCTTTTTTCGGAGGATCCTCCGCAGTCTGCTGCATGATCGTGATCTCGCAGTCATCGACCGAGCCGTAGCAGCCCGCATCGCCGGACACGGAGATTGTCAGCGTGACCGTCTCGCCCTTTTTCACCGGGAATTCAATCTCCGGCCGCGTCCAGACCGCCCATCCGCTGCCCGCTCCGCTCTCCGTTTTCGAAAATCCGCCGCTCGACCGGACAGCGATCTCATAGCGGCTTGTTTCGTCTGCCTGTACATTGACCGCGCACCGGCAGACGCCGTCCTGATCTGCAGTGATCTTTGTTTCGGCGGTGCTATTCTGAAATGCGCTCTCAGAATACCAGTGCAGCGCATATCCGCCGGAACGCGCATCCTCTGCCCGCACATCGAAATGTCCGCCGGAAGTGGAATTCAGCGTCCAGCCGGCAGGATGATCCGTCCAGTCGCCGTCTGCCTCAAAGCCTGCATTTGCAAGCAGATTCTTTCCTTTCGGAGCGGTCTGCTTTCCGTCGCCGTGAACGGTGCCAAACACATAGAGTGAATCGAGCGGTTTGCCGTCCAGATCAAAGAGCGCTTCGTTTTCAATGCAGCTGCCGCCGTAATATTTCGCAGCACTGTCATCAAATTCCCCTGCTGCCTTATTCGCCCAGCCGGAACCGTACTGCTCCCACACCGGAAGATTGCGGTCGAAATCCTTGCCACCGACGGGCAGCCATGCGGGCTCCCAGTAGAATACACCGATGCCCATGCCGTCCGGCACTGCTGCAACAGCGCGGAACAGATCATGCAGGAACGCGCTCTGTCCGTCCGCACTGATATCATAGGAAACGTATTCGCCGAGCTTGTCGCGGGTGTTGATCGTGTTCTGGAAACCGTCGGATTCGTCGAGCGTGTGCAGCCATGAGGTCTCCGCCACAACAACTTTTTTGTGATATGTCTGGGAAATCGAGGTCAGCACATTCGTCAGATTGGAAAGTGTGCCGTGCCAGTAGGGATAATACGAGGTCGCGAACACATCGTAATCCACGTTATTCTGCGCGAGCATTTTCGCCAGATAGTTCATATTCGATGTCTTTTCGGGGTTGGTGAAATGAAGCGCGACGAGCGTTTTGCTGCTGAATTCGCGCACTGCCTTTGCGCCCGCATTGAACAGCGAACAAAGCAGCCGCCATCCCTCATCGCTCCAATTATACTGATCAAGGAGCACACCGCACATGCCTGTTGTGGTCTCATTGCCCACCTGCACCATCGCGATATCCGCGCCAGTCTCCGAAATCTTCCGGAGCGTTTCCAGCGTAAACTGATAGATCGCGTCCGCTTTCTGCTGAACGGAATAAGATGCCCATGCTTTCGGCGCTTTTTGCTTGCCGGGATCCGCCCAGAAATCGGAATAATGGAAGTCGATCAGCATGCTGAGCCCTGCCGCCGCACAGCGATTCGCGATCTGCACTGCATCATCCGGATCACAGACGCCGCCGCCGTAATTCGCGCCGGTACCGGTCTGATAGGGATCGTTCCAGATGCGCACACGGATCGTATTTACGCCAGCATCAGCAAGCGTGCGGAAGATATCCTGCTCATTTCCCTGCCGGTCGCGGTATTTCACGCCGCTGTTTTCCAGCGAGATCACCGACGAAAGATCCACGCCCTTGAACGGATCGCCGTTGTCGAAGGGCAGTCCCGAAATCCCCGAATACATAACAGATTCCGCTGCATACGCCGGCTGGGCAGTCTGCACCGTGCCGTTCAGTCCCAGTGTGAGCGCGGCAATCACCGCCGCAAGCTGTTTGAATCGCCCCATAATCGTTACCCCTTATTCTTCATGATTTCTCTATATCAGCATCCAGAAGCGCAAAGATCCATGCGTCCAGCTTAGAAAACGCAAAATCTGCCGCTTCTGCCTTCGCGCAGTTGTAGGAAGTGTCTGCGCGGGTTCCGTTATATGGCGCGGGTTCGCCGTCCGCCGACAAAACAGCGTGTTTCTGTGTTTTTTCTTCGATATACCGGATGATCGCCTGCTGCGAAATGATCCCCGCGGCGCATCCGTTGACCGCACCGGACACCGGATGATCTGCCAAAAATGCGAGAAATTCCCCTGCCTCTTTTTCGTGGATATAGGACACCGCAGCAGTGCTGTCCGCGCACATCGGGATCTGCCTGCGGATGTGGTCAATATAAAAACGCAGCCGGTTCGTATAGTCATTCTTGCCGAGCACAACCGGATACCGGACAAATGTGCAGTCTTTCGGTTCCATGAATTCCAGCGCCGCACGTTCCGCCTGCCGCTTTCCTTCCGCATAGTCCGCCGGACGGTCGATCCAGCAAAGCGCATGATCCTGCGGAACAAATTCATCCTCGGTGATCTGCAAATGCTCTGTTTTGTAGACAGCGCACGAGGACATCTGGATATAGCGCCCGCAGTGCGCAAATTGCAGCAGCGACCGGACATCGTTCGAGGAATACGCGACCTTATCAATGATGACATCGTATTCCCGCCCGCCGATCGCTTGTTTGACACTGTTTTCATCGGTCTTGTCCATGATGATCCGGCTGACCTGACTGCCGAACGGATCACTGTGCATGCCCCTTGTCGCAATCGTGACAGTATGCCCATCCGCCAGCAGCCGGCGCACTGTATGGATCCCGAAAAAGCGGGTTCCGCCGATAATCAGAATATTCATATCACGCTTGCTCCGCTGACGCTGCAGAAAGCGCCGCCCTCGCCGTTTGCAGCATCAGTTCCGAGCGATCGTCGCCGCCCATGATGCGTGCAATCTCCTCCACGCGCTGTTCTTCGTTCAACACCGTGACTTGTGTGCTGGTGGAGGTCTCCGTGGAATGCTTTTCAATCAGCAAATGATGCTGCGCCTGTGTCGCGAGCTGCGCCAGATGCGTGACGCAGATGACCTGATGGTGCTCCGAAAGCTGCCGCAGCTTGCGCCCGATCTTCTGCGCTGCTTTTCCGCTCACGCCCGTGTCAATTTCGTCGAAGATCAGCGTCGGGATATCGTCACGATCGGCAAGCACCGCTTTTAGCGCAAGCATCATACGGGAAAGCTCGCCGCCGGATGCGATCTGCGCGATCGGCTTGGGCGGTTCGCCGGGATTCGCGGAAATCAGAAATTCTGCGTGATCCATCCCTTTCGGCGTCAGCTTGCCCTGTGTCAGCACAACAGACAGCTGTACGCGGGGCATATTCAAATATGACAGTTCTTCTCCGACACGCTTTGCAAAATCTTCGCCCAGCTTTTGCCGGAATGCTGTCAGCTGCTTGGCAAGCTCCGTGACGCGATGCAGACGCTGCTGGTATTCCTCCCGCAGCGCACGCATCCTGTCTGCATCCGATTCGATCTTGCCGACCTCGTTCAATGCGTCCGCGAGAATCTGCCGCAAACCGTCCGCATTCGTGTGATATTTGATCGCCATTGTGTTCACGGCGTTACGACGGCTGTTGAGCATCGCCATTTCCTTCGGTGACAGCAGTCCGTCCGTATAAGCGGAAACTTCGTCTGAAATATCCTTGAGCTCAATGTTCACTGCCTTGAGACGATCCGCAAGCGTTGCCGCATCCGGTGCTGCATCCGTCAGGCGGCGCAGCTGTTCCAGTGCCGCGGCTAGCCCGTCGGAAAGATTCCCCTCACCGACTGTCAGCATTTGCCGGATCGTTTCCGCTGTTTCGGCGGTCTCCTCCGCACGCGTGGCGGTCTGAAACTGCTCGTCCAGCTGTCGATCCTCATCCGGCTGCGGATCGAGTTCGCTGATCTCCGCGATCGTTTCCTGCAGCTGATGCAGACGCACCGCCTTTTCCTGCTCTTCCTTTTTCAGCGCATTCAGGCTTCGCGCAGCAGTTTGCAAAGACTGAAATTCTGACTGATACTCGCTGAGCAGGGAATGATCGTCACCGAAAGCATCCAGCACATCCAGATGGCACTCCGGCCGCAGCAGGATCTGATTGTCATGCTGCCCGTGGATGTTGACCAATGTTTCGCCGAGCGCGCGCAGCATTGCCACAGGCGCAGATTTTCCGTTCACTCTGCCGATGCTGCCGCCGTCTGCGGAGATCTCGCGCGTAAGAAGGATCTCATCATCCTCGCTGTCGAACCCGTATTCCGCAAGCACGGATCTGGATGCATCGGACAGCGGCGAAAACTGCGCCGTGATGACTGCTTTTTTGCAGCCTGTGCGAACAAGATCCTTCCGGACGCGCTGCCCCAGCACAGCCTGAATCCCGTGGATAAGGATGGATTTGCCGGCACCGGTCTCACCGGTAAATGCGTTGAATCCATGCTCCAGCGGGATCACAGCCGATTCGATCACAGCCAGATTTTCAATAGAAAGCTCTTTTAACATCGGTTACCCCCAGATACGGGATTCCAGCAGATCCACCAGCTGCTTTGCGCTGCCCTCCGAGCGTGTCAGGACAAAGATCGTGTCATCTCCGGCGATCGTGCCGACAATTTCCGGAATCTGCATCCGGTCAAGCACCGCACAGGCTGCCGGTGCAGAACCGGCATGGCATGCGATCACAACCGTGTTGATCGCATAATCAATGCTGACGACCAGATCATTCAGAAAGCGGTTTGCCGCGGAATGACCTGCCGCGCCCCTGAAATAACAGCTCTGCCCGCTGGATGAACGCTTTTTCTTCAAGCCAAGCTGCCGGATATCCCGCGAGATCGTTGCCTGCGTGACAGAAATCCCGTTCTCACGCAGCAGATCGCGCAGCATTTCCTGCGTAGTCACTTCATGTGTCTCAATCAGATTCAGAATCAGTTCGTGTCTTGTGTTCGGCATGTCAGCCACTCCTTTTGTCAGTTATTTTAAGCATCCGCGCAGTTCACATTCCTTTGAGCGGACGCATCAGCTTCCCGTTCAGAGCGTCATAAAACGTATGTCCCTTGAGATTTGCGAACGGCATGGTCATCGCCGGCACATCCACCGTAAACGACTGCTTGTTCCGGAGAAGAGCAACCTCCGTACCGTCCACATTTACGCGCAGCCCGTCCTCCTCGCCGACGCCGTGACAGGTCACGGAGATCTGCCGCTGCGGGGAAAAGAGCATCGGGCGTGTGAAAAGAGAATGCGGGCAGATCAGATTCATCTCGATCAGCGAGAGATCCGGCTCGATCACAGGGCCGCCCGCGGAAAGCGCATATGCAGAAGAACCGGTCGGCGTGGAGAAAATGATGCCGTCTGCCCGGTAAACGCCGATCTGATGCCCGTCGACAGATACCGCAAAATCGCAGATTCTGCCGTTGATACGCGAGGCATATATATCATTCAGCGCATGGCATGTCATCACGCTGCCCTCCTCCGCGACGATGGCGGTTTCCAGCAGCATCCGTTCGCTGACGCTGTAATTTCCGTTGTCAAGCAGTGTGAGCATGTCCAGCTCATTTGCTTCAAGCGCTGCAA
>JAFZPL010000117.1 GCA_017550355.1 Oscillospiraceae bacterium
GACATGATCGACCGCTATCTTGACCGCGGCACGATGTATGTGCTGGATGACGGCGGCGTGAAAGCGGAATGTGTCGTGACGGATGAGGGCGGCGGTGTGCTGGAGATCAAGAACATCGCGGTCGATCCGGCATTTCAGGGACGCGGATACGGCAAAGCGCTGATCGAACGGATCGCCGCGGAATATGCGGGAAAATTTCAGGTCTTGCAGGTCGGCACGGGAGACAGCCCGCTGACAGTGCCGTTCTATGAGAAATGCGGATTTGTACGGCATCACCGCATTCCAAATTTCTTCACGGACAATTACGACCACCCGATCTTTGAATGCGGTGTGCAGCTTGTGGATATGGTATATCTGCGGAAAACGATATGAAAACAGCCTGAGAGCGGAAATCGCTTTCAGGCTGTTATTGCGGGGAGCCCCCGCGGGCATTTTCGCGGCAGGCAGTGCCTGGAGCCATTTTCGCAAACACGGTATACCAATTATATGTAAGCGCCCTTCTCGCGTTGTAGTCTGTCACAGGACATCAATATGAGATGGGCGCTTTCGTTTTGTTTGAACGCAAGGAACGTGATATTGCCAGCGGATGCTATCCGCCGCGAGTGGGGCGTAATTTTATGATAGGATACTTGAAACGCGAAAACGGCTGTCGGCACTGCCGACAAATTCCGATTTATCACAGCAACACGCTCTCCGCAAGGCTTACGGAAAAAAGAGTGCATTCATTTCGCGGATCACGGTCAGAGCTGCAGCAGCAATCATTGCACTGCCGACAGGAATGAACAGGATCGAATCAATACCCTTTCTGTGATTGATGCCGAAGAATACCCAGATTCTGCCGAATTCCTCTTTCAGCGTTTCGGCATAGGCAAATGCGTCCAGCAAAATGAGAAGGATGCTTGCCGCGGCGTACAGCACGCAGAAGATCACCGCCGGGATCTTCATCCAGCCGAGCGAAAGATGCGTAACGAATGCAGCCGCAAACAGGATGGTGAACAGTTTGTTCATCCGGTAAATGCACGGAAATCCGAATTGCCGGTGCAGGGTTTCATACCAGAGCCGTCCGCGTTTGCCGCAGTACAGCTTTTTCCATCTGCTTTTGCCGATGCGGTATCTGCGCCTGAGAAACCGGGGCATCACGCCGCGGAACGCGATATAGAATACAAACGAAAACGCAAGAAAAACGAGCGTGACGAAATAATATGTCTTCATGCTTTTCCCTTACGGTGTCCGGCGCCGTCCGTATGCGGCAGGAACTCCCATTTCATCGTATGCACGCACCGGGAACGGATGCCGGAGACCGCGGTGACTGCCGTGATCGTGCCGTTATATTTGAATGTGACAATATTTTTGCATTCTGCAGCCAGATGCTCCGTGTGAAAATCCCACGCGCCGTTATGATCCAGTGTCCGGATGCAGCAAAGCGTCAGCTCATGCAGATCCTGTTCGTCCGGCGCAAAGACAACGATCCTTGCGTTCTCATAATCATCCGGATTTTTGGCATGTGCCTGATCCCAGTGCGGGCTCCATGTTTCATCCGGTTTCAAAAAACGCATTGCCGCACCCCCGTCCTTCGATTGCGTTTACAGCGCCCTGATTTCCGCAGTCGCTCTGTCGTCGATCTCATAGCTGCCGTCATTCAGTGCATACAGCCGGTCGGTCAGCTGTGTCAGAAGCGCAAGCAGTTCCTGTTTCTCCGCCTTCTGCCGTTCCGCATCGAACCAGCAGCCCTGTTCATGGGAATTGAATTCATAATACGACGAAAACATATCGCCGATCTGCACATTCAGCTTTCGGAGAACCGCATCGCTGTCAATGACCGGAATGCCGGTATAAAGAAAATCATCAAACGAATCCCAGATCGGCCCCTTCAGATAATCCAGCATGATCACGACCGTTTTCTTCTGCATCATCGTCCTCCTGTTATCCCTGCGAATAGCCCTCCACGCGCTCAAAGCCGTCGAGCAGCACATCTTTGCGCCGGAATGCCTTGGAAATGCCGTCTGCCACGCATGTAAGCGGATCCTTTGCTTTCCGGCACGCAACACCCAGCGTGCGCGTGAGATATGCCTCCAGTCCGCCGAGCAGCGCACCGCCGCCCGTCAGCAGAATGCCGTTCGCGCAGATATCGCCGACAAGCTCCGGCGGCGTCTCCTCCAGCACGCGGCGGATCGTCTCAATGATCGTGATGATGCTCTCCTCCAGCGCCTCGTAAAGCTCCACCTGCGAAAGCTCGCACTGATCGGGCAGTCCGCGTGCAAGATTGCGCCCCTTGACGGTCATGGTCACATCGTCTGCGGGATCATAGAGGTTGCAGAGCTGCATCTTGACCTCCTCCGCGGTATTCTTGCCGAGAACGATCTGATACTTGTTCTGCACATAGCGCATGATCTCCTGATCGAAATGATTGCCCGCGACCTTGACCGAGCGCGTGGACACAATGCCGTTCATGGAGACGACCGCGATATCCGTCGTGCCGCCGCCGATATCGACGACCATGCTGCCGACGGGCTGATCAATGGCGATATCCGCACCGATGAGCGCCGCGAGCGGTTCATGGATCAGATGCACCCTGCGGGAACCGGTGCTCGTTGCAGCGTCGAGGATCGCACGCTTTTCGACCTCCGTGATCAGCGACGGCACCGCGATGATAATGCGCGGCTTCACAATCGGATGCCCCGCCGCCGCAAAGATCAGCTCGCGGATCAGCGCCTGCGTCAGCACGTCGTCGGAGATCACGCCGCCCTGCACCGGATGCACAACAGCGATATGTTCCGGAGCTCTGCCCTCCATTTTATAGGCCTCCGTGCCGACCGCGACCACGCGCTCCGTGCGCTTGTTGTATGCGATCACCGAGGGCTCGTTCAGCACAACGCCCTGTTTATTCTTTGTGATGATGATATTTGCCGTACCAAGATCAATTCCGATATCCATTTGCTGTTCCTTTCATCTATTTATGATTTCTGAATGATATTGCCGAAGTACGTATTCTCGGACCATCCACAGAATGTAGAATGCAGAACGAGATGTTTCACGCCGTTTTCGTCGGTGAAGATCGTCTTGTAACTGCCGTACTCGCCCGCCGTGGAAAAGTAAATGAGCTTCCACGGCGGCGCGTTCAGATCGGTGTCCCGACATGGCTCACTGTAAAACGATCCCAAAGGCTCACAGGTCTCATAGGCCGGAAAACGGGATGCAAGTTCGCGGAACGGGATCACATCCAGTATGGTGACTTCGATCCACGCGGTAATTTCATCTGTCTCAAAAACGCGTTCAAAACGGCACTGCACGATTGCGGAACTGTCCACTTCTTCTGCCTTCTCATAGCCGTTGAAAAACTGATATGCGGATTCATATACCACATAAAAAGTATTACCGGTTTGTTCATGAAACGGACGTGTGACGCACAGCTTCCATGTTTCGCCGATCTGAGGCCTGGTCTCACTGCGCTGCCAGTATTCGTCCTGTGTAAGCGACGGCAGCGGCTCAGCCGGATCCAGCCATTCCATATTATCATAGCACCAGCCCGCATAGCCCTCCGGAATCCGCCTGTCAAAATCGTGATAATCTTTGCATGCTTTACACTTCAATCTAAGTTCCATTGCTTACCTCATTTTCAGTTCCATGTCGGTGTAGCGGTGCTCCTTGACGAAAAAGCCGAGCTTTTCATAGACGCATTTTCCTTCGGCGGTTGCGGACAGGCGAACAATGCTCAGATCATTTGCCTTTGCCCAGTCAATGAGCATCTGCATGACCTTCGAGGCATACCCCTTGTGGCGGGATTCCGGCATCGTGAATACGCCGAGCACCGTGCCGCTTTTGCCGTTCGGGAAGAACGGGTTCGCGGGCTTGGTCTCGACACAGAGCAGCGCACAGGCACAGAGCGTGCCGTCCGGCAGCGATGCGACCGGTGCAATGCAGTCTTTGCCGAGATGCTCCGCAAAGTATGCGGGAAGCTGTGCATTGATCTCTGTCAGGAGCTGTTCGGGCAGTGCGCCGAAATCGTCCTCAAAATATGCAAGACGCATCCGGCAGAGCTCCGGAATATCCTGCTGATCCGCAAAGCGGAATGTAACCTGTTCCATACTGTTTCACTCCCTCATGCGGTACGCAATGACCGCGATATAAACCTTGTCCGCGCCTGCTTCGCGCAGCTGTTCCGTGCAGCGGATGAGCGTGCTGCCGGTCGTCAGAACATCGTCGCAGAGCAGAACGGTTTTCCCGTCCAGCCGGACACCTGTATGCGTAAAGCGATTTGCGTATACTTTGCGCAGCTCCTTCGGCAGTTCATGCTGACGGATCTTTCCGGATTGTTCGGCAAGCAGATTTCCCGCCGCGGGAATGCCCAGCGTCTCCGCGCATGCTTTCGCGAGCCGTTCAGCATGTGCGCAGCCCTGTTCAAGGCGGCGCCGCTTCGTGACGGGTACCCATGTGATCAGATCGGGCAGCTGCTCCGGCAGCAGTTCCCTGACCGCCGCCGCAAGCTCCGTCCCCATAAACCGCACAAACCCGCATCTGCCGTCCTTTGCGGCTAGGATGCCTTTTTTTGCAGCACCTGCGTATTTACAAACAGCCGCCGCGCCGTCCCACGGCACCTGCACTTCGGGATTGCATGTCTGCCAGTCGCCGTTGGAGACGCGGAGCGTATTCAGTTCATGCGCGCATTCCGTGCAGATCAGTGCATCATACGGGATCCGCCGCAGACAGCAGTCGCAGCGGTTCGGCCAGAGCAGATCGAGCAGAAATGCGCCTGCTTTTGTATGCTTCATATTCAGAATGGCAGCGGCCCGCCGAGGAAGACCGGCGCATTGCCCTTTTCCGGCTCTGCGGATTTTTCCTCCGGTGTTTCTGCGGAGACTGCAAACGGATCGTCTGCAGGCGCCGACGGAAACGCGGGCGAATCCGCCGTCATCCGTTGCAGCATGGATGTCAGACAGCTGCAACGTGCATCTGTCTGGCAGGCAGAGACCATCCGTTCAACGGTATGATCGCTGCCGAAGATGAGAAGCAGCTCCTTTGCACGGGTGACCGCGGTATAGAGCAGATTGCGGTTCTGCAGTCCCTGCCCCATATATTCGGGCAGCACCAGAATGACCGCGCTGAATTCGCTGCCCTGACTCTTGTGAACGGTCGTTGCGTATGCAAGCGTGAGGCTGCCGACATGCCCGTTTTCAAAGACGACCGTCCTGCCGTCGAAATCAACGGTGACATTGCGTTCATC
>JAFZPL010000118.1 GCA_017550355.1 Oscillospiraceae bacterium
CCGAAAGTGCATTCATCGGATGTATCAATCTGAAATCCGTCACGCTCGGTGATGCCGTGAAACGAATCGAAGCAAAGGCGTTCAAGAACATCGGGCTTTCTGAGATCAACATTCCGGAATCGGTTGAAGTGATTGGCGCAGAAGCATTCTCTGCGGATCCGCCGGTCGACTTGCAGCTGCCCGGCATTGAGCCCGTTATTTATGAGTCTTTGCCGGAAATCACGATCCCGCGGACTGTCCGCCTTCTGGGGGCGCTGGCAAAGCAGCAGGGGGAACCGCCGACAAGCGGAATATACGTTCCGCCCGTGCTGCCGCTGAAAGAGGATCCGGTCTGTGTGTTCGGTAAGGACTGTGTGATTTCGGGCTATATCGGCACAGAGGCAGAACGCTATGCGAAGGAATGGGGCTTGCAGTTTATCGCGCTGGAATCGGTTCCGGGCGATACAAATGCAGACGGCGTGTTCAATGTGGCGGACGCGGTGCTGCTTGCGAGATATCTTGCGGGCGATGCACAGCTTGCCGACTGGAAAACCGCTGACCGCAACGGAGACGGCAGTCTGGATGCCCGCGACCTGACCTTGCTGCTGCGCGATCTGGCATATGCCGGAAAGAACGCATAACAAATCCGCCTTGCACAATGCAAAGACCGCATGAACACGCGCTTGGTTCATGCGGTCTTTCTCATTTCAGAACCCGTTGCTCTGCGGGGCAGCCTGATCCGGCAGCTGCGGCAGAAATTCATCTGTCGGGAACGAAAGCCGACTGAAGATCTCGCAGGGCGAATCCGTTTCCGCGGAACAGCTCTTCGACGGCACATGGTAGGGATATGCCGCGGCAGTCACTGTCACCGGACGCGAAAGCTCCACAACGGAGAACACGCCGAGCGTCAGTACGACCGCCCGCATAAAGCTGCCATCCTCCGTATTCGGCTGTCGCACTGTTGTGATGCGTGTTTCCAGCACGATCGGATCGACACACTGACAGCTCGCTGTCGGCAGATTCACGACATCGCAGCAGGCATTTGTATTCCCGATCTGCACGCCGCTGCTGAAAAAGGTCTTGGTGTTGGATTCGCTGCCGTACAGGATCACCGATTTCGATGCGGACGCCGATCCGTGCATCAGCGTCGGCGCTTCACAGGCACGCTCATAGCAGAGCAGATCCACGCCGAAATTATACGTCACGTCCACCGAGTAATAGCCGCGGTTGAACGGGATCGGCTCGACGGTCATGCAGATGCTGTCGATCGTGCAGCAGCGCGTCTTGACCGATGTGAACTGCGGGGGCAGATCTGCGCCGTTTTCGAGCATCACCTGCAAATTTGTGATGCAGTCCTTGTCGGAACAGCTGTCGAACACTCTGTCCAGCCTGACGGGAACAGCACTGATGCTGCCTTGCATTTCGCTCATATTGATTCCTCCCGATGTAGATTCAGAATCCATTTGCTGTTCGGATCCTTGCTCCATCATATGCAGCACACCCGCAGAATGTGCCGGGCGGAAGCCTGCTCGTGTTCAAAGATTACTGAATACGGAAAAAACCCGACTCGCGGTATGATCTGCCGCCAGACCATACCACAAGTCGGGTACTCCATTATCGCTGAAAACGCCGATCAGGAATTCTTGTCGACCGTGTGGAACTGCTTGAGATTGCCGGAAACATTGTTGCGCTCTGCGAGCACACGCTCCACCTCATCCCATGTGAGCCCCTGATTTGCAGCAAGCACCATCACATGATAGAGCAGATCGTTGATCTCATTCATCAGCTCTTCGTTGTTGTTGTTCTTTGCCGCAATCACAGTCTCGGTCGCTTCCTCACCGACCTTCTTGCAGATCTTGTCCACACCCTTGGAAAACAGGTATGCCGTGTAGGAATTGTCCTGCGCAGTGCCGGCCTCAAAAGCAGCCTTGCGCTCCATGATCACCTTGAAAATTTCCTCGTAAACAGTCATGATTCCTTCTCCTTATCATTATAGATTTCCTTGAAAAAGCAGCTGTATGCGCCTGTATGACATGCAACGCCGGTCTGCTTCACATTCACGAGCAGTGTGTCGTCGTCGCAGTCCGCAAAAATCGAAACGACTTTTTGCAGATGACCGGATGTCGCGCCCTTGTTCCAGTATTCCTGCCGAGAACGGCTCCAGAACCAGGTATAGCCCGTTTCCAATGTGCGGCGCAGACTTTCCTTGTTCATGTATGCCAGCATCAGCACGGTTTTCGTGTCGACCTCATAGCAGATCGCGGGGATCAGCTCGCCCTTCTGAAAAAAGCGGTCGAGGTCATTCAGATCGACTTTTATCATATCCATGATCTCCTTACAGTTTCAGACTCAATATTTTATATTATACTCCATATTCCGCGAAAAGTCAAGCGACACACACGGATTGTTCACAGATCGTCCATTGACAACGCACCGGAAATGTGATATAATATAAATCAAGAGGTGCTGCTTATGGAAACAAGAGTCGCGGTTATCGCGATCATCGTGGAGAATCCGGACGCGGTGGAACAGATCAATTACCTGCTGCATTCGCACAGTGATGAGATCATCGGACGCATGGGTGTCCCCTACCGTCAGAAGGGTGTGAGCATCATCAGCATTGCCATTGATGCACCGCAGAACACGATCAACACACTTGCGGGAAGCATCGGCAAGCTGCCGGGCGTCTCCGCGAAAACACTGTATTCAAATATCATGGTTCATTCGGTTCCTGACGCTGAAAACAATGTTTGAAGCGAAAGCAATGTGAATGTTCCGGTTTCTCCGTTTGACAAGACGGAGCATATCGGCATACACGGCTGTCAGGAGAATCCTGACAGCTTTTTTATGTGAGGTGTTGTTTTATGTCCGTCCGCCCGCTGATCGACCGGCTTAATGCCGAAAAATCACTTTCCCTTGCAGAATGGCGAACGATGCTGACCGACTATACCGAAGACGACCGGCAATATGCCGCCGAAATTGCCCGCGGGCTCTCAACTGCCGTATTCGGAAACCAAATCTATCTCCGCGGAATCGTCGAATTCTCCAATTACTGCAAAAACAACTGCTTATACTGCGGCATCCGCTGCGGCAATCAGACCGTTCAGCGGTATCGCCTGACCGAAGACGAGATCCTTGAATGCTGCGCAGAGGGATATGCCCTCGGATTCCGCACATTCGTTTTGCAGTCCGGCGAGGACAGCAGCTATTTTCCGGATCGCCTGCCGGAGACCATCCGGCGCATCAAGCAGGCATACCCTGACTGCGCCGTGACGCTGTCCGTCGGTGAACTGGAATTCGATATGCTGAAACGCCTGCGGGAATGCGGCGCCGACCGCTATCTTCTGCGGCATGAAACGGCGGATCAGGCGCACTATGAAATGCTGCATCCGCAGTCGATGTCGTTTGCTCACCGGATGCAATGTCTCAGGGATCTGAAATCGCTTGGATACCAGACGGGCGCGGGCATCATGGTCGGTTCGCCGCATCAGACCGCGGACTGCATCGCAAAGGATATGCTGTTCTTCACCGAGTTTCAGCCGCACATGATCGGCATCGGCCCGTTTCTGCCTGCAGCCAATACGCCGTTTGAAAAGGAGCCGGTGGGGAGTTACGAATTGACATTGTTTCTGCTGAGTCTTTGCCGGATCCTGCTGCCGAACGTCCTGCTGCCTGCAACGACTGCGCTCGGCACAATCCGCCCGGACGGACGCGAACAGGGCATTCTGTCCGGCGCAAACGTCATCATGCCGAATCTCTCCCCGACCGCTGTGCGAAAGAAATACATGCTCTATGACAACAAGATCTGCACCGGCGAGGAAGCCGCGCAATGCATCGGCTGTCTGAACCGCAGAGTGCAGAAAATCGGCTATGCACTCACATTCTCCCGCGGTGATCATCCGGATATGCAGCCCAAAACAGGAGGGACACTATGATCAAAATCGCAATCTACGGAAAAGGCGGTATCGGAAAATCCACCATTTCCTGCAATACCTCCGCTGCACTCGCCAAGCGCGGGCTGACCGTCATGCAGATCGGCTGCGATCCGAAGGCGGATTCTACTGCGCTCCTGCACGGCGGCAGCAGAATCCCGACGGTGCTGGAGCTTTCCCGCGAAAAGGGTGCGCAGAATCTCACGCTCGATGATCTTGTGCAGGTTACAGATTCCGGCGTACTCTGCGTCGAAGCGGGCGGTCCGATTCCCGGTCTCGGCTGCGCAGGACGCGGCATTATCAACGCGCTTGAAACGCTGGAAGCGCTCGGCGCATATGACCGTTTCAAACCGGATGCCGTGATCTACGACGTCCTCGGCGATGTGGTCTGCGGCGGTTTCTCCATGCCCATGCGCAAGGGCTATGCAGACCGTGTTTTCGTTGTAACATCCGGCGAAAAAATGGCGCGGTATGCCGCTGCAAATATCTGCATGGCTGTCGACAATTTCAAGAACCGCGGGTATGCAAAGCTCGGCGGAATCATCCTCAACTGCCGCGGTGTCGCGGACGAAGAACAGTCCGCTGCGGAGCTTGCCGAAGATTTCCAGACCGAAGTGATTGGAAAGATCGACCGCTCGCGTGAAATTCTGGAGGCAGATGAAAAAGGGCTGCCCATGACGCTCTATGCACCGGATTCCCTTGCGGCACAGCAGCTTGATCATACGGCACAGCGGATGTATGAAATCTGCGGAGGGACATTATGATCGACCTGAGCCATCAGCACTGCGAAAAAGCACCGTGTATCCGCATCGGCGACGCTGACCGGAACGCACTGTTCCAAAGCGGGCTGGAATACAACACGCCTGCCCGCGGCGGCTGGAATATCGTCCATACGGGCATGCTCGTTCCGGAGGCACATCAGATCTATGTCTGCGCACAGGGCTGTCTGCGCGGCGTCATCCTGACGGCTGCAGAAATGTACGCGATGGAGCGTCTCAGCTGGATCACGCTCACGGAAGAGGATATGTTCGACGGTACACTCGAAAGCGATATTGTGGACGGCGTGACAGATCTGCTGCACAAAATGCCCAAGCATCCGCCGGTTGTGCTGCTGTTCATCAGCTGCATGCACATGTTTGCAGGCGCAGATTTTGAGTCGATCCTCGCGGAACTGCATGACCGATTTCCGGATATTCATTTCACCGACTGCTACATGGCGCCGACGATGCGAAAGACATTCACACCGACTGTGCGCATGGCAGAACGGCTGTACGAATCTCTGAAACCCCTGCCGCTGAATCCAAAAGCAGCCGTGATCATCGGAAACGACCGACCGACCGATCCGGATTCCGAACTTCTGCGCATTTTCCGTAAGAACGGATTCAAAGTGCATGATATCACGCTTTGCAAGACATACGCGGAATACCTGAAAATTGCAGAATCCACGTATGCAGTCACCTATCTGCCGACGGCATACAAGGCGGGCGAAAATCTCACGGAACAGTTCGGAATGAAGCATCTGCATCTTCCCGCAAGTTTTGACTATGAGAAAATTGCTGCAAATTACCGTCTGCTCTGCAATACGATCGGCGTTCCCATTCCCGATTTTTCTCCGGATATCGCCGGGGCAGAGGCGTCGTTGGAACATGCAAAATTGCTGATCGGAGATATGCCCGTCGCAATCGACCATCTTGCTGTATCGCAGCCGTTTTCGCTCGCAAAACTGCTGATTGAGCACGGATTCCGTGTGCAGCATATCATTGCAGACACAGTCACAGAAGATGCCGACGCATTCGACTGGCTGAAAGCGCATCATCCGGATATTAGGATATATCAGGATACCAATGTGAATATGCTCTATGCGGATTCGCCGGAAAATGTATTTGCAATCGGACAGAAAGCAGCATACTATTTTCACACAGACCTCTTTGTCGATCTGGTTGCAAACGGCGGATTTTACGGTTATTCCGGCATTTCCGCGCTTGCTGCAAACATGGCTGACGCTTATTTGCATGAAAAGCCGCATATGGACATCATCAAACTGAAGGGCTTCGGATGTCCGTCCTGCCTGACAGAATAACAAGGGGGAACAATAGAATATGAAGAATCTTGGACTCATCACCCCCTGCTATACCGCCGACACATCCGGCGTGTGCTCCATGCTCTACGAACTCGGCGGAATGGTCGTGGTTCACGATGCATCCGGCTGCAATTCCACCTATACAACGCATGATGAGCCGCGCTGGACGGTAAAAAAATCCATGATCTATATTTCCGCATTCACAGAACTGGACGCGATCATGGGCAATGACGAAAAGCTGATCTCGGATATCTGCGCAGCGGCAGCCGACCAGAAACCGAAGTTTATTGCGGTCTGCGGTTCGCCGATGCCGATGATGACGGGCGTCGATTTTGACGCTATCGCATCCGAAATCCGTATCCGCACCGGTCTGCCGACGATGGGATTGCATACGACAGGAACGCATTCCTATATCGACGGCGCATCTGAAGCACTGCTTGAATATGTAAAACTGTTTATCTCCTATTCTGCAGACAAAATTCCAGGCAGCGTCAATATTCTCGGTGCAACACCTCTGGATTTCGGCCTGAACACATCAATTTCAAGTATCCGGGATTGGCTTGCCGAAAACGGATTCACAGTGAACGCTGTATTCGCAATGGATAGCCAACCGGAGGATCTGTTAAACGCCGGAAAAGCAGAGGCCAATCTGGTCATCTCGCAGACCGGATATGCCGCCGCAGAATACATGCGCAGACAATTCGGCATCCCGTATCTCTGCGGTGTTCCGATCGGACGCGGCTATGCATTATATCTTGCGGAACAGCTGCGGAAGATCATTCAAAAATCTTCGGCGAAACCCTTTCGGCGCGCATCCGGCGGGGATACTATTTTAATAGGAGAAGGAATCCAGTCGGTATCCATTGCAAACGCGCTCGCGCTAGACAAGCAAACGAACGCACATGTGATCTGTCCGCTGCCCGTCACGGAAACGATGCTTTCAGCGTGCGACAGGCAGCTGTACGCGGAGGAGGATATCCAGACGGAATTGCATGCTGATACGGTAAAGACTGTCATTGCAGATCCGCTCTATCGTCCGCTGATTCCAGCAAATGTGAAGCTGATCGAGCTTCCGCATTTTGCATTTTCCGGCAGATGTTACGCAGACCGGATCCCAGATCTCATTAACCGAAACACAGAGGAGTATTTCGCATGATTAAGTTGGCAATTTACGGCAAAGGCGGCATCGGAAAATCGACATGCACCGCAAATCTTGCAGCCGCATTTGCAACCCTTGGAAAACGCGTCATTCAGATTGGCTGCGATCCGAAAGCAGATTCCACCATCAACCTGCTTGGCGGTTCACCTGTCACACCGGTCATGAACTGGCTGCGTGAACACGACGATGAGCCGGATTCAATCGAGGATATCTCCAAAATCGGCTTTCGCAATATCCTCTGCATTGAAACAGGCGGCCCGACACCCGGTCTTGGCTGCGCAGGCAGAGGCATCATCACCACCTTCAAATTGCTCGAAGAACTGGAGCTTTTCGCAAAGTATCAGCCGGATGTCGTGCTCTATGATGTGCTCGGCGATGTTGTCTGCGGCGGCTTTGCGGCACCGATCCGTGAGGGATATGCCGAAAAGGTTCTGATCGTGACATCCGGAGAAAAAATGGCACTGTACGCTGCAAACAACATCGGTAACGCCGTGAATAATTTTGAGGACAGAAGCTATGCGACCGTCCGCGGAATCATCATGAACCGCAGAAATGTTGAGAATGAAGAAGAAAAAGTACGCAGCTTCGCAGATTCTGCCGGTTACCCAATTATTGCGGATATTCCGCGCTCTGCAGATATCACAAAATATGAAGATATGGGTAAAACTGTGATTGAAGGCGATCCTGAATGTGAAACTTCGAAGCGTTTTCTCACGCTTGCAAAACAGCTGATTGCGGAGGATACATGAACAAAGCTTATTTTATCACCGCTGAAAATCTCGCAAACGCAGGATTTTCCGCTTTGCCGGATGAATTGCAGTCCGCAAAGCACATGATCTATTCCTCCCCCGCAACACTCGATTTCAACTCTCCCGGCGCACGCGGATTCGGCGTAAAACGTGCCGGTCTGGCGATTCCGGAATCGGTCATGCTGCTGATTGCGCCAGGCTGCTGCGGTCGTAATACCGCACTGCTCAATGAGATCGGTTACCACGAAAAATTCTTCTATCTTCTGCTTGATGACACCGATATCGTCACCGGAAGATACCTGAAAAAAATACCGCAGGCATGTGCCGAAATCCTCGCAGAACTGGACTATACACCTTCTGCGGTGATGCTCTGTGTGACATGTGTCGACGCACTGCTCGGCACAGATATGGAACGCGTCTGCCGCAGCTGTAAAGCGGAAACCGGTGTTCCGGCAGTACCGGCATACATGTACGCACTGACGCGTGAAAAACGTATTCCGCCGATGGGACTTGCGCGAAAATCCATTTATTCCTTGCTGAAACCGCAAAAGCGTTCATCACGAGAGTGCAATATTCTGGGGTATTTTTCGCACCTGGAAGACCAATGTGAAATTTATTCACTGCTCGAACAGGCAGGGATCCGGAAGGTTCGCGAGATTGCCAGATGTCAGACTTTTGCAGAATATGAAGAGATGTCGCGGGCAAATTTCAATCTGGTGCTGAATGCGGAAGCGCGGTATGCGGCACAGGATTTACAGGCCAGACTCGGGATCCCTTTCATCGAACTGACGCGGATGTACCGCATCGACAAAATCCGGAATCAGTACCGTTTACTCGCACAGGCAATCGGCGCAGAGTTTAACCAATCTTCTTTCTATCACAGCACAAAGGATTTGATCGAATCATTCCGCAGTGAATTCGGTGATCTAACGTTCGCAATCGGCGAAAGCCTGAATGCAGACTCCTTTGAACTTGCACTTGCATTGACTGAATACGGTTTCCATGTCGCAGAAATCTACGGAACTGTCGGTGAACGTAATTTTATCTATATCAAAAAGCTGGCACAAATCTCACCGGAAACGCGCATTTACAGCAATCTATCTCCGACTATGATGCATTATGAGCAAGATATTCAAATCGACGCAGTAATCGGCGGAGATGCAAAGTATTATCACAAAGATTTGCCCGGCATCCATTTCAACGACGATATCCAACCGTTCGGATACAGCGGTGTCTGCGCATTATTCACACAGCTTGCCGATGCGATCCGCACATTCCGAAATTAACATATCCTATCCGGAGGTTTTCTATGAAAAAACTGTTGACACGCATGTCCCCGCTTGCACCAGACGACTCCGGCGCTTGTTCCGTTCTCTATGAACTGGGCGGCATCACTGTGATCTGTGATGCGGGCGGTTGTGCGGGAAATGTCTGCGGATTCGATGAACCGCGCTGGTTCACAAAGCGTTCTGCTCTGTTCAGCGCGGGACTCCGTGACATGGATGCAATCCTCGGACGGGATGATATGCTCGTGAAAAAACTGAAAGCTGTCTGCGAGCAAGTTTCCGGTGAGTTCACCGCAATTATTGGGACACCGGTTCCGGCAGTGATTGCAACTGACATGCATGCTCTCGAACGAATGAGTGAAAAGCAGACCGGTATGCCCTGCATCGCAATCGACACGGACGGCACCTCATTCTATGATAAAGGCGAAGAAAAAGCATATCTGCGCATTTTCGGCACATTCACCGAAGAAGAACATCAGCCGGATCCTCACAAGCTCGGAATCATCGGCGCAACACCGCTTGACCTCGGAATTATTACAGCCGATGCACTGCGTATTGCTGCACGGAAAGAACAGTTCACTGAAATCGTGACATTCGGCATGGACAGCGATATCAACGAAATCCGCAAAGCCGCAACATGCGCCGAGATTTTGTGCATTTCCCCTGCCGCCGTTCCCGCAGCAAAACTGCTGAAAAAAAAATTCGGCACACCGTATACTGTCGGATTTCCGCTGATCCCGCAAAGTATTGTCCGGCAAGCTGCGGATCTCCGAGCTGAACGCGCGCTGATCATTCACCAGCAGTTTGCTGCCAATGCAGTGCGGGATGCTCTGCCGGAAACCGATTCTGTGACAGTCGCAAGCTGGTTCACCATGCTTCCGGATTACATGCAGGAATCTGATTTTCATATTCGTGACGAGGAAATGTTAATTCAAGAAGCGGAGAAATATGATCTGATTATTGCAGATTCCGTCCTGAAGCGTGTCCTTCGGAACTACAAGGGCAAATGGATCGACTATCCGCATTTTGCAGTTTCCGGAAAGCTCGTTTCCGAGGATTTCTATGCAGACACGTAATATTCATGTTTACGGCATTGTACAGGGCGTCGGGTTTCGTCCGTTCACCGTGCTGACCGCTGAACAGTTTCATATCAAGGGCAGCGTTGCAAATAAGGGTTCTTATGTTGAGATCATTGCTCAGGGTGAACCGGACAATATCCGAGGATTTATCAATACCATAAAATCACATCCGCCGGAACGTGCAATGGTGCTCAGTGTTGATTCGGAAGATTGGGAAGATCGCGCTTATACATCGTTTGAGATCATCGAATCAGAAAAAGAGTACGGCGATATTTTCGTGTCACCGGATATTGCAGTGTGTGAGCAATGCCGCACAGAACTCTTTGATCCAAACAACCGACGCTATCTGCACCCGTTCATCAACTGCACACAATGCGGCCCGCGACTGACGATCCTTGACGCAATGCCCTACGACCGCGAACGAACCAGCATGTCGGATTTTCCGATGTGTGAACCATGCGCCTCGGAATATCACGATCCCGCCACGCGCCGTTATGATGCACAGCCAGTTTGCTGCAATGACTGTGGCCCGCAGGTTTTCATCCTCGGCTCAGACCTCAGAAACGGTGATGCGATCAGTGCCGCCCGCCGTGCAATCATGGACGGGAAGATCGTTGCAATCAAAGGCATCGGCGGATTTCACCTCTGCTGCGATGCGAAAAACCGTGCAGCTGTGGAGATTCTGCGGGAACGAAAGCACCGTCCGATGAAACCGTTTGCCGTGATGATGCGAAACCTCGAAACCGCCGAACGCGAATGTATTTTGCAGGACGGCCAGCGGGAAATGCTGGACGGATGGCAGAAACCGATCCTGCTGCTGCGAAAACGTCCGCAGATGTCGATTTGTGACAATATTGCGCCCGATAATCTGACAGTCGGCGTGATGCTCCCCTACACCCCGCTGCATATGCTGCTCTTCGATTATCCCGACGGCATCGAAATGACCGACTGCCTCGTCATGACCAGCGGAAATGCGCGCGGCGCTCCCATCTGCCGCGATGATCCATCCGCGCTGACCGAGATCGGCAGATTCTGCGATCTGATTCTCACGCATGACCGCAGAATCCTGATCCGCGCCGACGATTCCGTGTGCGACTGGATGAACGGCAAGCCCTATATGATCCGGCGCTCCCGCGGATTTGCACCGCTCCCGTTTATGCTGCATCATGCAAACAATATACAGGCGCTGGCGATTGGCGGAGAGCTCAAAAACACCTTCTGCATCGCACGGAACGGGATGCTGTATCTTTCGCCCTATGTCGGAGATATGGCAGATATCCGCACACAGGATGCACTCCGTGAAACGGTCGGCAGGATGTGTGCGCTGCTTGAAACGGCACCGGACGTTGTTGTCTGCGACACACATCCGATGTACAATACTGTCGATATTGCGAAAGAATTCGCATCTGAACGCAGCATTCCCCTCATTCAGATTCAGCATCATTTCGCGCATATTTTATCCTGTATGGCGGAGCATAACTATACGGATTCCAAAGTGATCGGCGTGAGCATGGACGGCACGGGTTACGGCGACGACGCCACCATCTGGGGCGGCGAACTGCTCATCTGCGATGTTCACGGATATGAGCGTGCCGGTCACATCATGCAATTTATGCAGACCGGCGGCGATCTGTCCGCAAAAGAGGGCTGGCGCATTGCAATCGCTCTGCTGCGGGATGCACTGGGCGATGAAGCCGGTTTTGCGCTTGCGGAACAACTGCATCTTTGCGATGAATCGGCGTGGAAGACGCAGAGCAATATGGCACGTCTCAGCGTCAATTCTGTCACATCCACAAGCTGCGGGCGCATCTTTGACGCCGTATCCGCGATGCTCGGAATCCGTACCGCTTCGACATTTGAAGGCGAAGCATCCACTGCGCTCATGTATCACGCAGAAATCGCAGCAGAAAAATATAACGATATTGCAGACGATCTCCCGTCAGAAGTATCTGATGAAACGGGAAAAATCATTCTGAATACTACACAGCTTACGGCGGCGATCGCAGAACGATTTGCCGCGGAACCGACCGAAGAAAACCGTCTGCGGCTGGCATACGGATTCCACAAAGCGCTCGCGCAGCTCATCTATAAAGCGTGCCGGATGATCCGGACAAAAACCGGTATCAATGTCTGTGCGCTGAGCGGCGGCGTATTCCAGAACCGCCTGCTCACTGTGCTGGTCACAGATCTGCTGGAACATGACGGATTCACCGTGCTGCGGCACAGCCTGATCCCACCGAACGACGGCGGAATCGCCGCGGGACAGGCACTGTTCGCAGCGTACAATTTTAATTCCAAAAATGGCGAAGATTCGCCGAATTCATAAGGAGGAACTTATCATGTGTGTTGGACTTTCTGCAAAAGTTGTCAATGTAAAGGACGGTACCGCGCTGATCGACGCGGGCGGTGCGCAGCGCGAAGTGAGCGCGGGCGTACTCGATGAACTGGAACCCGGCGATTATGTCATGGTGCATGCCGGCGTCGCAATCGCGAAAATCACAGAATCAGACGAGGAAGAGGCTGCCGGACTGATGGAGGATCTGCTGTGAACGAAAGCATGAAGCGTGCGCGGGAGATCATCACCGGCTACACCGGAAAACCTCTGCGCATCATGGAAGTATGCGGTACGCATACGCATGAAATCTTCCGGCTCGGACTCCGAAAACTGCTGCCGGAATCCATCGACCTGATCTCCGGCCCAGGATGTCCGGTTTGCGTGACAGCGGTCGGATTTATCGACGAAGCCTGCTGGCTTGCACTCGAAAAAGGATGCATCATCTGCACATTCGGCGATCTGATCCGCGTTCCCGGCACGGAAATGAGCCTGGCGGGCGCACGCGCAAAGGGCGCGGATGTACGGCCTGTATATTCTCCGCTCGATGCAGTTCAGCTGGCAAAGGAGAATCCCGATCAGCAAGTCGTATTTCTGGCGGTCGGCTTTGAAACGACCACACCGGCTGCATGCATCGCAGCAAAAGAGGCGAAGAAAGCAGGTCTCACCAACTTTTCGCTGCTGACTGCAAACAAGACCATGCCGAACGCATACCAGGCACTGGTCGGAAGTGCGGATGCATTTCTCTACCCCGGCCATGTTAACGCGATCACCGGCAACCGCACCTGCATCCGTCTCTGTGAGGAACAGGGCGTGTCCGGCGTAGTCGCGGGATTCACAGCAAGTGAACTGCTCACCGCACTCGCCGTCACAGTCAATCTGCTGCAAAAGGGAGAGCCATTCTTCCGCAACTGCTATCCGCGTGTTGTCAAGGATGAGGGAAATCCCGCCGCACTCCGCACGATTGATGAGGTCATGGAGGCCTGCGACAGCGAATGGCGCGGACTTGGCATGATCCCCGGTTCCGGCATGAAGCTGCGTGCAGAATATGCGGATTATGATGCACGGATCAAATACGCGATGCCCGTCATCACCGGCAAGCCGAATCCCGCATGCCGCTGCGGAGACGTTCTTCAGGGAAAATGCCGCCCGTCCGACTGCAAAGTGTTCGGCAAAGTCTGCACACCGCTGCACCCGATCGGTGCATGCATGGTCTCCGATGAGGGCGCATGCGCGGCATATTATCAGTATTCATGAGGTGACATATGGAACCGCATACCTATATTGTTGAAGATATCCGCGGCGATTATGCCTATCTGCGTCAGACGGATGTCCCGTCAGACGAGCTTTTTCAGGTTGCAGCCGCACTGCTGCCGCCGGAAACCGACGTCGGCACCAAATTGTCCGGCATGATGGGCTTTTTTGAGATCGTGGAATAAGAATAAAGCTGCCCCCGACTGCGTTTTATGCAGCCGGGGGCTTTCCGGATCACCGGATTCAGGGATTCCATTCCGCAAATGCAGCAGAAACCGATCATTTTCACATCAAATCCACATTATACAGTAGACAAAACACGGATTTTGTGATATAATAAAAGCTGAAAAACAGTTTCCGATTCTGAGAGGAGAACACACAAATGGCAGAGCAAAACCGCATCCGTGAGCAGATTCGTTCTGTGCTCGACACCTTTCCGCACACGCCGCGTGCGCATGTGCAAAGCTTCGGTTGTCAGCTCAATTTCTGCGACGGCGAAAAATATAAGGGCATCCTGCAGGATCTCGGATTTTTGCTCACCGATGAGCCCGAGGAGGCAGATGTCATCCTGTTCAACGCCTGTGCTGTCCGCGCACACGCAGAATCCCGCGTAATCGGCAGACTCGGCGCACTGAAAGCGATCAAGGAGAAGAATCCCCTGCTCGTGGTCGGGCTTTGCGGCTGCATGGCAGAGGAAGACGAGGTGCGCGCACTGCTTCGGAAATCGTATCCGTTCGTGAAAATCGTACTGGGCGCGGGTGCAATGGAAAAGCTCCCCGAAACGCTGCTCAAGGTCTATGAAGGCGAGAAATTTGCAGAATCGCTGAAATTTGCCGGACTGCCGGACGAATCGCTGCCGACCGTCCGCACCAGCAGCTTTCAGGCAAGCGTACCGGTCATGTACGGCTGCAACAATTTCTGCACCTACTGCATCGTGCCGTATGTTCGCGGCAGAGAGCGCAGCCGTCAGCCGGAAGCAATCGAAAACGAGGTGCGCGGGCTGATTGAAAGCGGCTGCAAGGAAATCCTGCTGCTCGGTCAGAACGTCAATTCCTACGGCGTCGGACTGGAAACGCCGATCAATTTTCCTGCGCTGCTGCGCCGGCTTGATCAGATCGAGGGTGATTATATCATCCGTTTCATGAGCTCCCATCCCAAAGATGCCACGCCGGAGCTCATCGACACAATGCTCGCTTCCAGGCATATCGAGCATCATCTGCATCTGCCCGTCCAATGCGGCAGCGATACGGTTCTCAAGGCGATGAACCGCAGATACACTGTTGAAAAGTATCTCACCATGATCGACTATGCACGGCGGAAGGATCCTGATTTCGGATTTTCCAGCGATCTGATTGTCGGATTTCCGACCGAAACGGAAGAGGATTTCCTGGGAACAATGGATCTGATCTCCCGCGTGAAATATGATAATCTCTATACATTCATCTACAGCCCGCGCACCGGCACACTCGCCGCAAAGATGGAGTTCGTCTCCACACAGGAGGAGATCGCTGACCGCATGCGCCGTCTGCTGGAAAAGCAGCGCGAGATCTCTGAGGAATTCAACAAGCGTTTCCTCGGAAAGAACGTCCGGATGCTGGCGGAAAAGCGCGATCCGGAGACTGGTCTGCTGCTCGGAAAAACGCTGGAAGGACTGGTACTTGAAGCACCCGGAGAAGATGCCCATATCGGCAAACTGCTGGATGTGCGCGTGACCGGTGTGAAAAACTGGGCGCTGAGCGGTGAACTGTTATGATGAAAAAGCTTTGTATTTCAGAATACGCATCTGCGGAACGGTTCATCCGCCCGGAGCAATGCGGCGCAATCTATGCGTATTCTATTGCACAGGGTTATCAGCACGGCGATGTATATGCCGATGAGCATTCCGCACTGCTCTGGCATCACTGCGGATTTGCCCTCCTGTGCGGCGCATATGATACGGACACGCTCAATGAAATATATGAGATGTTTCTCAGCGAAAAAGCAGCTTTGCCGAGACGGTTTGTTTTGTTTGCGGAGAATACTGTGGCAGACTTTTACTCCAAAAAATCGTCTCTAATTCTCGAACAGCGATATTTTTATGAATATCCGGATGCACCGCCGCCGCAGATCATTGTGCCGGATCCATTCCGCGTGCAAACGATCGACGGTGCTCTGACCGAAAAAATCTGCGGCAGGATCACGCCGTCCTTTTCGTGGGACAGCGCAGCGGCATTTCTCAGCAACGGCAAAGGATACTGCGTGACAGACGGAGATATTCCCGCATCGTGGAGCTTTTCAGCGGCTGTCTCCGACACTGAGACCGACATCGGCATTGAGACAGCTGCGGCATATCAGCGGCGCGGTCTGGCAAAAATCGCCGCATCCGCCCTGCTCGCTGATGTGATTGCTGCGGGAAAAAAGCCGGTCTGGGCATGTCACGCAGGCAATCAGGGTTCACAGCGTCTCGCATCCTCGCTGGGATATGTGCGGACAGCAGCATGCTGTACTGTCAGGCGAGAATAACATGCAGCAAGGGAGGTTTTCGATATGATACGGGGCAGCACATCCTATGAAGTACGCGCAAGCGAAGTGTTGTCGGCTGTGTTCGATCTGGATTACAGGATCCCGGAGCCGGAAGATTTCCGGAAGCAGCTGGCAGACAGAAAGATCGTCGCGATGCCGGTGGAATCCGCTGCAGACGGCGATTTCGTCACAGAGGATCTGGATGCATTTCTGAACTATGTCCGGCTGAGCAGCATCAAAACGGTGATGTATCAGTTCTGCTTCTACACAGAAGACGATTTCGAAGATCTCTTCAAGCTCTCCCCCGCCGACCGTTCCTTTTTCGGAAAGGTTCGCGATCACGACGATCTTTCCGAGTATCAGCGCTATTGCAGCTATCTCTCCTCAGCGATCGATCTGAATCATCCGAAGCGTGTTACGCTGTATGCGCTGCATAATCAGGCGGTGATCTGCTGCTGCGCGGAGGATCTCTGGATGGAGCGTCTGCCGCTGCCGAATGCACGGACGATCCGCAAAGCCTGTCTGGATTCCATGTCTTATTCCGGCAGCAATTCCAATCTTATCTCTTTCCATTTTGATTATGATACCGCTGATTCTTCCGCAGAGACAGCGGAACAGAAAACAACGGCGGAAAATGTACCGGATTTGATTGAAACGGCACCCGAAACAGTGGAAGAAATCACCCCGGTTGCCGAAGAAACTGCACCCGAAACAGTGGAAGAAATCGTGC
>JAFZPL010000119.1 GCA_017550355.1 Oscillospiraceae bacterium
GTCCACGCCAAGCTCCGATGCCAGCACGCCGCAGAGCATTGCGACCTCGATGCTGTGGTTCAGCACATTCTGGCGGTAGCTCGTGCGGAAAGTAAGTCTGCCGAGCAGCTTGATGAGCTCCGGATTGAGCCCGTGGACATTGGTTTCCAGAACGGCTCTTTCGCCCTCCTGCTTGATGCGCTTTTCGACCTCGCGTCTCGCCTTGTCCACCTTTTCCTCGATGCTTGCCGGATGGATTCTGCCGTCCATGATGAGCTTTTCGAGTGCGAGACGTGCCACCTCTCTGCGGACGGGATCAAAGCAGGAAAGCGTGATGGCTTCCGGCGTGTCGTCGATGATGAGATCGACGCCCGTCAGCGATTCGATGGAACGGATGTTTCTGCCCTCTCTGCCGATGATTCTGCCCTTCATTTCATCGTTGGGCAGCGGCACGACGGAAACGGCGATTTCGGAGACCTGCTCCGCCGCACATTTCGCGATTGCCATAGAGATGTAGCTTCTTGCGGTGTCCTCACAGGTGGTCTTGATCTGCTGCTCGTATGCGGAGATGCGGACAGCCTTCTCGTGGACAAGATCCTGATCAAGCTGTGCGAGCAGATAATCCCTTGCCTGATCGCGGGTGAATTCCGAGATGCGCTCGAGCATGTCGATCTGCGTCTGCTTCAGACGCTCCATCTCCTCTGCGCCCGCCTTCTTGATGGCTTCGGCTTCCTGGAGACGTTCATCCGCCGCGTGGAGCTTCTGCTGAAGCTGTTCCTCACGGTGCTCGAAATGCTCAGCCTTCTTGTCGAGGTTTTCTTCCTTCTGCTGGATTCTGCGCTCCTGGCGGCTCATCTCTGCGCGGCGGTCCTTGATCTCCTTCTCCGCCTCAGAACGGAGCTGGAAGATCTCGTCCTTTGCCTCAACGAGTGCCTCTTTTTTGCAGTCCTCAGCCTCTTTTTCCGCAGAACTGCGGATGCGCTCGGCTTCCTTTTCCGCGCTGCCGATTGCAGCCTCGGCTTCGCGCCTGCGCTGTTCGATGCCCTTGGTGATGCCGCGCTTTTCCGCGTCGGCGACCTTCGCATCGACATCATTTTTGGCTTTGTTGGTTCCAAGCATCATGCCGATGCCGCCGCCGGCGATCAGTGCAATCAGGATCAGGATGATCGCGACGGGATCCAAACTAGCCATCATAATGGTGCCCAGTGTCATGCTTTCATTTCCTCCTATCATCATCAAATTTTGGTCAATGCTGCTGTATACTCTGTATTGACATTTGAATCTGCGGCAGGAAATGCGCCGTTTTATGAGATTTTGACGTTCACTAGAACATGCTGCGCTTTTCTTTCTCTCGGTGCAGCGAAAATCTATGTACGCAGCGCACCCTGTCTCGGAGGTACGCGGCGGGAAATGAATTGAACCGACAAGTTCATATCAACAGCGGCATTTCGCCGCAATAGAAAAGGAGCAGTCGCTGCTGCCCTTTCATGATGCAATGCATAATACACATTCCTATTATACTCTACTTTAAAGGAATTGTCAAGGACTTCGGGTGAATTTTGCACGCTTTTTTCACGGGCAGAATTTAGAGCGCTTCCGCGTCCTCGTATGTGAGCTGCGGGTGCAGTGCAAGATTGATGCCGAGCGCCAGCAGACGCGCCGCGTGGTGCGTCAGGCGGTCGATATCCCGCGGCGTGACCATCATATCCGGCAGATCCGGTTCGCCGCCCGCCTGCCGGATCACAGTGTGCAGGTCGATGACCGTCGGGACACCGACCGCAATGACCGGAACGCCGAGCGTGCGCCGGGAAAGCTCCGTGCGCGTGTTCTGGACGCCGGAACCGGGCGAAATCCCCGCGTCCGAGATCTGCACCGTGCAGCCCAGCCGCGAAAACGACGCACACGCGAGCGCATCCACGGCGATGATGCAGGCAGGTTGCACTGTTTCCCGCAGCGCACGGATCAGCTCGGCGGTCTCAATGCCTGTCTGTCCGAGCACCCCGTTCGCCAGCACGCTCACAGGGCGCAGCTCCCGCAGGAACGCCGTATCGGGATCCTGTGCGCGAAGCTCCCGCCGAAGATGGCGCGTTGCGAGGATCCGTCCGGCGGTCTGCGGGCCGAGCGCATCCGGCGTGATATCCGCGTTTCCGAGTCCGGCAGCCAGCACGGCACCCTCCGGAATGAACCGCCGCAGCTCGGCAGCAAGCTCCTCTGCCTGTGCGCGGAGCATGGGCGCATCGGCGTGAGCGCGGGCATATTCCAGCGTGAGATAATGCCCCCTTCCGCGGCCGATCGCGGCACCGTCAGCATCGGAATCGACTGTGATCTCCGTGATGCGGAAGGCGTTTCCGCGCTCGGAAATGCGGATGCCGGGCGCCTCCGGAACCTGTTGGGAGCGTTCCAGAGCTAGGTCTGTGCGTGTATTTTGCTGCATGCGTGTTTCCTCCGTGCGAAATTGTGCTTTCTGCCGAATAACCATTGGCACAGAGCGAAAAAATCCACATTTTGCCTATTGACAAAAGGCGGTTCGATTCTGTATAATAATAGATGGTTTGGCAGCATTGAAGTAGCGGTCCCCACCCGCGCTGGCAAAGAGGCACCCGCCATATTCCTCTTTGTTTACTGTATGCCGCATTCCGCGAATTATTCAAGTTTATTGCATACACGCGAGAAAAGGAGAAATTTGAAAATGGCAGCAGCAAAGAATCAGGGCCCGAAGAAGCGCCCGACCCCGGAAAAAAGAGACAAGCAGAACATCGCACGCGCAGCAGTGAACCGCGCAAGACGTTCTGAGCTGAAGACCGCAATCAAGAAGGCATATGTCGGCGGTGCAGACCGTGAGACCGTCATCAAGTACGCAATCAAGCGCGTTGACCAGGCATGTGCACACGGCATTATTCACAAGAATAAGGCTGCAAGAAAGAAGTCTCAGCTGATGAAGCTCCTGAACAAGGCAAGCTAAGATCTTTGAAAGCCGCGCATCCCGCGAGGGATGCGCGGCTCTTGTTTTCTGATATAAAATAAAGCAGGCAGCCCGCGCAGGACTGCCTGAGACTGCGTCCGAAAGCGGCATTGCTTTCGGGCGTTCCTTGTACGCATCGGTTCATGATCCGCTGTACTTCCGGAACGGTGTGCCGGTGCGGACAAGATGCCCGATGGAGCACTGCACTCCGTTCAGATCATCGAAGCGCGTTTCTTCGGGGACATCGAATGTCCAACGCATATCCTGCTCGCCCATGTGATAGCTCAGAACGAGCTGTTCGCGCACGCCGCCGTCCGGTGTCGGTTCCATGGAGACCATTACAATGCCTTTCACGACCGTTTCACCGCACACAGCGCTGAATGAACCGTCTGCCGAAATGCTGAGCTCCCATCCGCTGCCGCCGTCCTCTTTCCACTCGCCTGCAAGCTCCGTGAGCAGATCGGCATCTTTTTTCCGGACAAACTGCCTGTCTCCGGCCTGACCGAGGTAAAGGTAGTAAGGATATTCGTTCATTTTATAGGGCAGGTTCCCATTATAGGCTCCGTTTAAGTTGAATACTGTGAAATAAATCAGTTCGCCGGTCTGAAAATCCTTCTCTTTCCCTTCAACCTTGTAGGTGCCGGACTCCGCGCCGCGTTTTCCGCTGACCTGATACGTGCCGTCGATATTCACCGTGAGGACGTTGCGGCTGCCGGTGCTGGTGATCAGTTCGATCCATTCGCCCGTAATCGCCCGCACAAGGTCTCTGATCTCCGTGCGGGCATACCGGATGTCCCCGTTCTCGGTCTCCAGATAAAATTCGGATCCGCTTTCCACTGAGTACGTCACAGTGCAGAATGTGCTGACAGTACCGTCCGTATCAAGAAAGCGATAGACAGATCGTACAGCGGTGGAATAGGGATCAGGGGAGACCCGTTCCATCAGATAGGCGGTGCCTTTGTGTGTGCCGCCCTGATCGTCCAGTGTGTAGGAGCCGTCCTTTTTCACGGTCAGCGTGATATCCGCCCCGTCCTGCATCCGTTTCCACTCGCCCGCAAGACTTTCTGCCGGGGCGGCATTTTTCAGGTCGTTCATATTCGCTGATACGGAAGCAGCTGCGGTTGCAGATGAAGAAGACAAAACCGTGGACGAAGACGCATCCGAAGAGACCGCTGTTGTCTCCATGGATGTCACCGCAGATGTTTCGGAAAATCCGGCGGAAGTGCCGCCTGCCGCGGAAACGGCAGTGTCTGCGGACAATGACGTTTCAGCGGTCAGATCGGTGACGGCTGCAGTCTCGGATATTCCGGCGGAGATTTCCGTGCCGGAAGTCTGTGCGGGAACCAATGATTCGCCGGTGCCGCAGGCAGTGAGCAAGAGCCCCGCCAGGGCAGCAGCAATGCAGATCTGTTGTTTCATTCTGTTTCCTCCGTAATCAATGTATTTGAAACAAAGGATATCATACCGGGAAAGTTGGCTGTTCGGGCTTTGCGCAGGGAATCGTGAAGGAGAATGCCGTCCCCTTGCCGATCTCGCTTTCGACATCGATCGTTCCGCCGTGGGATTGGACGATGAATCTGGTGATGAACAGCCCGAGCCCCGTTCCGGTCTCGGAATGCTTTCCCTTGTAATAACGCTCCCAGATATGCGGCAGATCCTCCGGAGAGATGCCGTTTCCGGTGTCTTTTACGGTGATCCGCACCATGTCGTCTTCCTGTTCCGCCTTGACAACGATGATGCCGTTATGCGTGTGCTTCATCGCGTTGGAGATCAGATTGACAAACACACGCTGCAGGCGGCTGCTGTCCGCATAGATCTTCGGCAGATCCACAGGGATCCGGACTGCAAGCCGGTTGTTGTTTTTGTTGAGGACGGCGAAATAGGTCTCTGCCGTCTGACGAACCAGTGCATCGACCTCGCAGGGCGCACATTCCAGCACCATGCGTCCCTCCTCAATGCGCGTGGCATCAAGGATCTGTGTGACCATCAGCGCCATGCGGTTCGCTTCGGAGGAAATGCGCCGGAGCTTCTCCTGAATGAATGCGGGCGCACTGTTGTTCATCACATCCGTCTCAGCGTTCTGCGCATAACCGGACATCGCAGCGAGCGGCGTTTTGAGTTCATGGGACACATCCGAAAGAAACGTCGTTTTCATGCGGTTCGTCTCCTCCAGCGCTTCCTTTTCCCGCTGTGCGCGGAGACGTTCCAGTTCGATCGGATCGGCGACATGCCGTGCGATTCTCTGCGTATACAACAGGATGAGCAGCAGAATGCCGAGCGCGACGGCTGCCATGGTCATCATCGCTCTCCGAAACACGTTTGCGTGAGACTGCTCCGCATTGGCAACATGGCTCCCGATCAGTTCCTGCGATGTCTGATTGATCAGGTCAAGATCCCTGCACTCGCGAATGCAGACCGTCCGGATCGGTCTGTCAGAAAGCTTGCAGTCCGTAGAGGTCAGGATGACCGCAGTCAGGCGGTTTTCCTCTTCAATGCAGAACAGGTCGGAATCGGTCTCTTTGATCCATGTCAGCGCATTTTCAGCCCTGGCTGTTCCGCTGTCGGTGCGGTTGGCATCGGTATAGATCTCCTCAAGCAGCCGGAACGCATCTTCCCCGCTGCGCCCGTCCGTAGCGTACAGCAGTTCATTCATCTGATCTTCATAATACACAAGGAACAGCGCATCCGGCTCTGTCTGCTGCATCGTTGAGAGATAAAGCTCCATTGCATCATCACATTCCCAGCAGAAGTATTCCCCTCTGCTGGCACTGACCACGGTCTCATGGATCATATAGGAGAACAGCGACGCATATCGCCTGGAATCCGTGAGGAACCCGTTTTTCTGATATTCGCTGTAAGCATCGGTCATCTCGCCGGAAAAATCGTTCAGAACCTGTTGTTCCTCTGTCTCAATCGACTGCGTGAGCAGATAGAAGCTGCCGCCCATGCACACCATCAGCACCAGCATGGAGCTTAGGATCAGTATGAACAGCTTGCGCCGGAGCGTCTTTGATTTTGGCCGATCCATCCTTTCGCCTTCCTTCCAAAGCAGAACACGCTGAACGCCGGTATGCAAGGGATACCGGCGTATTTATCACATCTTTCATCATTATAGCATAGATCCGGAAAAATATCAAGGGGCAGGACGCCGATCTCGCGGCAGAAGGGATCGAATCAAAATGACCGTTCCAGCTTTGCCTTGCTTTGACAGAAATCGTTCCTGCCTATTGACAAACATACATAAATATAGTACAATAATATCCATGAATCATTATGAAAGAAACAGCGGAATGCCGCCGGCATTCCAAATCAAATTGTGAGAAGGATATAGGCAATGAGAAAAATAACACTGATTATGGCACTTGCAGTTCTCACATGTGCTTTGTGCGGCTGCGGAAATGATGCATCGTCAAAATCATCTGAAACGACAACTGTTTCTGCTGCGAAGAACGGGACTGACAAAGCAGCAGCGACGCAGACGGCAGCCGTTACCACAAAGCCGCGCGTTGCGGGCATGAACTATTACGATACGAAGGACGGGATGTTCACATTTGCACTCAGCAGCGAATACAAGGAATACACAAACGAAATGCTGAACGACTGCGAATATACCTTTACGCCTGACGACATGACGGCTGTCGGCTTTATGCCGATGGTTGATTATCACCATACCGCCAAGGGATTCACAATGGGTATGATGGATGATTTCTACGCGAAATTTGACTCTGTTGACTGGGAGGAGACCACTGTAACCGGTCTGCCTGCCGTAAAGCTGACAGCCAGGAAAAAGATCAACGGCACAGATAACACCTTCGAATACTATATGGCACAGTACGGCAACGGTGACCTGTTTATGGTCGCCATGGGAATACCGGCAGTCAGCTCATACAAAATCGACATTGAGGAAATATTCCGCAATGTGGAATACAAGGGCGCACCGCTCAAGACAGGCGAAGAATCCTGCCAGTGCGACTGCTTTGAACTGACCGTTCCGGAAGCATTTTATGTTTCCAACAACAAGGATAATACGGTCGGCTTAAAGCATAATCTCGCCAATTCAACTGCTGAGTACATGTGCAAACTGTCATTCTCCAAAGACAGCGCTGCTTCCGCCGAGAAAGCCAGGGATACTTTCTATGAGAAGCGCAGCAGCAACAAAAGTACAGTCAGCATTGAAAAAAGCGAAGCTGAAATAGCAGGACGCAAGGCATACCGCGTCTTTAGCAAAACGGAGTCTGCAACTGCATCGCTTACACTCGAATCCTTTTACTTTGAAGAAAACAGCAGCGTCTATTCCATATCTATTATAGCAGATAAGGATATTTATGAACAGTTCAAGGAAGAATGTCAGCCAATCATCGCAAGTCTGAAAATAAAATAAAGATGCTGATTCATATTTAGACGGAAAAACGCAAATTACTGACCGACGAGAAATCCGACAAGAATAATACCGACATTGCCCTGATACGCAAATATCAGGGCTTTTCTATAAATGCAATAGCCGCTGTTACAACGACATTCATGTGATTTTTGTGCAAATAAAAATCACGCTGCTGCGAGAATTCCCCGTAACAGCGTGATTTTCGTTTGGCAGGGGCAGAAGGAATCGAACCCTCGGCACACGGATTTGGAGTCCGTTGCTCTACCAGCTGAGCTATACCCCTACGACTTTGATATTATACCACAGATCAGCGATTTTGTCAAGGGGGAAAATCAAAAAATACGAAAAAAATTTGCAGCACCGAGAAAACGCTCGGTGCTGCTTGATTTTTAACCGTTCACCGGCAGGAAGAAATACTGCCAGTTGCCGTTTTTGCCGAAATTACCGGTCTCAAGGTAATACCGCTGATCGCCGATCTTGACCTCGCACCAGAAGTGCTGGCTGCCGCTCTTGGTGCAGCCCTTGACGACGTAAGCGTCGAAGCCGTAGTATGCGAGAACCGATGCCATCGCACCGTTGTATTGAATACACTGACCGAGCTTATTGTTGAAGATCGTATCTACGAACGACGGGCGGTAGACCTCCGGCGTGTAGTCATACGCATAGTTCACATTCATGTGAATCCACTGCAGCGTGACATACAGCTTTTCGGTAATGCTCATGGAGGAAGCGAAATGCTCCGCCGCGAATTTCTCGATGATCTCGATGTCCGCGTCCTTGAGCGTGAAGCCCGGCATGATGCTGAGCGTTTCGGTCGGGAAATCGTCGCGCGTCATGCAGTACCGCGTACCGTGATCATAGATCACGAGGCTGCGGATGGGTTCCTCTGCGCGTTCAGCGCCCTTGACGATCGCGTCAGTTGCTGCGGTGAATTTGAAATCCGCGCCGAGATATTCGCCGTTCTCGCTGAAATGATAGGTCACGCCGTCGATCACGACATCGCCCGCTGCCATCACGTCGTCAGCACCGAAGTAATAGTCCTTGCCGTCGATCTGCTGCCAGTAGGTCATTGCCGGTGTTTCAGCAGCCGGTTCTTCGATCTGCAATACGCCGAAATCGTCAAAGCGATACTGTTCGCCGCCGATCTCCTGCACGCCGGTCAGCGCCGCACCGGTCTCCGGATCGTAGTAATAGGTGTTCTCCGCATCCTCGATCCAGCCGGTCTGCATGGTGCCGTTCTCCGCGAACATATACCAGCGCCCGTCAACGGATGCTCTGCCGACAGCCATCGTGCCGTCCCATGAGAAATGGTATTTCGCGCCGCCGATCTCCGTCCATCCGGTGACCATTGCGCCCAATCCCTCGCCTGCCTTGCCGTCCGGCGCATAGTAACAGGTCTTGCCGTCCGCGGTATCAAAGCCGGTGATGAGTCTGCCGTACTGCGGATAATCGGTATCCTCCGATTCCGCCGTATTCTCGGAAAATGCATAGCTGACGCCGTCGATCAGAATATTTCTGCCGGCAGCCATCACGCCGTTATTGTCAAAGTAATACACTGCGCTGCCGGTGCCGTCCTGCATCCATCCCGTTTTCAGGGGCTCGGGTGTACCCGTGAACCAGCGCGTCTTGCCGTCGGAAAGCGTCTGAAAACCGCTCAGTGCACAGCCGTCCTCGCCGAACAGATACGGGATATTGTCGAGATACTGTTCGCCCGTCAGCACACCGCGTCCCTCGTCCGCATAGATCCAGCCCGCAGCCGTTTCGATCCAGCCGTTCACAGCCTCGCCGTCTGCGCCGATATAACGGGTAATGCCGGAAGCATCCTGCTGAATGCCCAGGATCTCCCCTGCAGAAACAGGTTCGCTCTCAGCCGGACCTTCCTCTGCAAAGCCGATCGGAAGAATACCGCCCTCCGTGAGAGCGCCTTCCTCCGCGCCGGTCTCATCGCAGCCGGTATCCACGGAACAGCTCTGCACCGCATCGGTTGCGAGCGAATACCATTCCGGCGAGATCACGCCGAATTCGTCAAAAAATGCGCCCGGATCCTCCGCATCGGGAAGCACCACAATGCCGGGAGCCGTAACCTTTCCCTGTTCTTTATCTATATAGTATTGTTCTCCGCGCCATTCGATCCAGCCGAACACAGCGTTGCCGTCTGCATCGAAATACCAGCGCTTGCCTTCAACGGTCTGCCAGCCTGTCTGAAGCACACCGTTCGGTGCAAAGAGGTAGCGGACGCCGTCAATGACCGTTTCGCCGATCACATCAGAGCCGTCAGCAGCAGCATAGTGCTTTTTGCCATCCTTGACATACCATCCGGATGAAGCAGCGGATGCGGGAGATTCACAGAAAACAGCAGTCGAACACACGGAAATGGCTGCAACAGCCACAGCAGCAGCGTATTTTTTGAGCTGATTCACGGGGACATCACCGATCCTTTCACTGGTTGACTTCTCAATTGTTGCGGTTTATGGTGCTGTCGGAGCACCAACAACTAGAGTATACCACACATTCACCAAGTTTACAAGCGACAATCGGAAGATATTATGCACATTTCGAATGAAATTTCACGCCTATTCCTTGTTGAAAGTCAATTTTAACTTTGTCTGATGACGCCTGTTATTGGCGGTTTTGCCGACGGTTAAGTGAAAATGCCGATTATTCACTTTACAGAGTGAACGGATCAGTGCCGCAATTCCGGTATAATGTTCAATATCTTTATGAAACAGAAAGAAATATGCGAAAAAATCACGAAAGCAACATGCACAAAAAATGATAAGCCATTTTGGTGGAAATGCCGATACAAAAACATTGCCCGGTCGGGAACGATCCCAACCGGGCGGTTTTCATTGTATGCTCATGATGCATGTTCGCCGTACATCGTACGGAACACCGCATGCGAAAGCGCATCGATGTCATATGTCGGGAGCACGATCATCTCCTTTTTCTCCGGCTTGCAGAGGAAGGTCGCGCCGTAAATGCACTTCACACCGTGTTCCGCATCCACCGAAACGGTTCCGTCCGTAAAAAACGGCTCCTCAGACGAAAGCGGGATCGCATAGTGAAACGTGTTCGCAGTTGTACGCGCATAGCGCAGGACAGAAAGCCCCAGCGAATCCATCAGTATCTGTATTTCGCTGTCCCTCCGGTATGCATGCACGCTCACAGGATCCGAATACGTGCCGCGCTTCCGGCAATCATTGATCTGGATTCCGGTCATCGTAATTCACCTTTCCTTTCTTTCATTCAAACTGCGGCAGATCAGCAGCCGCCGGTTTGTCCTGTATTTATTATACCATATCCGGAGGAGCAATTTGTAAACATTCTGTAAACATTTTATTTCTGTTTTATGGAATATGCCGACGCAACGCAATCACGATGTGGCAGACAGCGCACGGTTGCAGAAGCTGTCGTAATAGAACGTGTCCTCCGTGACGATCCCTTTGCTGTCCCCGCGGATCACGATCTTCCCGACGAACGCGTTTTTTCCGCCGGCAGTCACGGCGTCCCCGATGTCCTCCCCGCAATATCCGGAATAGGCTGCCGTCTCCGCGGAAAGCCGCCGGTTGCTGAGCGCGATCTGATACCGCAGCGCATCCTCCGGATCATAGATAAACTGCATATCGAACGCCATCTGCCGGACGCTGACGATCTCCCGCGCCGCCGCCTCCGGATTGTCCGCTGCATATCTGCCGTATTCACCGTCGAACGACGCCATCACCACGCGGCTGACAATCGCCCCGCTGCTGCACTGTTCCCCGCGCAGGATCAGCCCGTCCGGCAGCACCACCGGATCCCGTTCCGGCTGCGGCATCACGCAGAGCAGATTGTCCGCGCGCACATACGGGAATCCGCCGCACAGCTTGAAATTGTACGCCGACACCGCGCTCCACATCGGCGTATGCTCCTTGACATAGATATACCCGACCGCCGCCATGCCCGTCTGATATGTGACATGCGGCAGCGCATAGGTCTGCATGAGACTGTCGAGCGTGACGTCATAATGCACGCCCGGTTCCAGCTGATTTTTCGCGAGCGCGGCGGTGAAGCTGCGGACAGTCGCTGTCAGGGTGCGCAGCCCGCCCCGCAGCGACACATCCGCCCTGTGAACCGTGCCGTCCATGAGCGTCCGCCCGTCCAGCAGGAACCGGATCCGCACAGGCGTTTCCATCTCTCCGCAGCGCACCGTCAGGCTGAGCGACGAAAACGGCAGATAGCGTTCCCGCAGAAGCGAAAAGCGGATGCATTCGGTCAGGACAGTCTCCGTCCCGTGGATGTCATAGCAGATGCAGGTGCAGTTCATGCGTCACCTCCGAGCGTTCCGGCAAAGGACAGCGCATATTCCGTGAGATGTCCGCCGTCATCGTTCCGGAAATCCTCCGCGGTCAGGTGCATATTCTGAAACGCCGTCCCCAGAAACGTAAACGAAAACGTGCTGTGCTGTCTGAGCGCCGCATGCAGCATCCCGATCAGCTGCGCGGCAGATTCCGCAGCGATCCTCCCGTGTACATGCAGCACGCAGGGATAGGCGCCGAGCACCGTCCAGCGCGGTTCTCCCGTGCAGAGCATCTGCTTCGCGACGGGACATTCCAGTTTCAGTTCATAGCGTTCGATCTCCAGCGTCACCGTGCCGAGGTTCAGCATCTGTGCAGGCGAAAGCAATTGCATATCTGTGGTCATGCATGCTCCTTTCAGTTCCGGTACACGATCCAGAGCCCGCCGATCACGAGCTTTGCCTCCGTGACATTGCGGTCGATCTCCTTGTGATACTGCGGTTCCGTGATCTCCATGCTGCGGATATCATAGTTCAGCGACGCAAGCGCAGGCACGACCTGTTCCTCCATGATTTGCGCAAACGTGCCGCCCCAGAACGCCGGCGTATGCAGACGCAGAACGAGCGTGATCGTGAATGCCATCGCTCTGCCGTGAACATGCAGAACGGATTTTTCTCCGGTGAGCACGACCGGCGACACCGTAAAGAACGGCCGCGCCGGAATCGGCTCCGCGGGATGTTCATAGTCCGCATACACGGTCAGTCCGGTTCTCCGCAGCAGATTCATGATGGTCTCTGTAAACTCTTTCAGCTTGCTCATTGAATCCCCTCTTTCCTTGTCACACCGGCCAGAACAGCAGCGCGTCATCCTTGAGCAGATCCGCGCAGTCATTGCGGAACCGTTCCGCGATCCGCTCCGAAACATAGCACGATCCCCGGTCGTCACGGTTCGCGGGAACAGCGCCCGCATAGGTCGGTGAAACCGCACCCTGCGCCGCGACCATCCGCCGGTAATGCAGACCGGCAAGCGCCGCCGCATAGTAGCAGAGCCGCGGATCTCCCGCATCCGCATCGGGTTTCAGTTCATCGTACACCTCCCGCACGGCGGCGTCGATCAGCGGTTCCAGTTCCTCCGTTGCGGCGCGGCAGGCGAACATGAGGAAGAGCCGCCGCACATATGCCTTCTGGATCTCACCGGTCATACGCCCGCCCCCTTTCCGAAGGGATATGCCGCATCGAAGGGCAGCTGCGGCGCAAGCGGCTTTCCGGCAGCCGTCACGAGCTGTTCGCGCAGGTCGATCAGCGCCCCGATATCCATCTGTGCGGCGGAATCCGCGATCACCCTTGCGCAGAACGACGTGCCGTCCTTGCAGCAGAGCCGGACGACCTCTCTGCGGATGGATTCCGCGGCGCGGTCAAGCAGCGCATCGGCATCGGCGAGCTGTCTGCGGAGCATGCTGTTTTCGGAATCGCCCGCCGCACCGAATTTCTTGGTGACACCGGCGCGGGGCTGTGCAGGAACGGCAACGAAGCTCCATTCGTAGAGATCGTTGATGCCGTCGAGCGTGTCCCAGCAGAGTTTATCGCCGTACTGTTTCCCCTTGAGATGGCGGCAGGGCTTGCTGATGCGGTTTGCGCCGCATACCGAGCAGACCTGTCTGGAAACGGCGCACGAGACCGACACTTCCTTCTTGATGCCGCCGTCGATCTCGCGGATGAGATCGGCATTGCTCTCCGTGCGGATCATGTAGGCAGTGGCTTTGAGCCAGCGATAGGGAACGCCGGTCCTGGTGATGCGTGTGCGGTCGGTAAAGACCTCCGCGTGGAAGATGCGCGCCGTCTGATTGCCGGAGCGCGGATCGTGGTCGAAGATGCCGGTCACACCGACAGCACGTTTTGCAAGGGCATCGAGCGCGGCATCGGAAAAGGCATCGCCGTCGCGGTCGATCTCATTGTCGCAGAGCACAAGGTCGAAGAGATAGACCTCATCGAGCGTGTGTTCGCGTCTGGTAAAGCGGTTGAGCAGACTGAGCATTTCCTTCTGATCCATCATAGAATACCTCCTTTTTGCCTTCCTGCGATTCCAATCCGTCGGCGAAGCCGACACCGCAATTCCTCATTTCTCACTCCTAATTCCTGATTTCAGCTGGTTTTGACCGCGAGCACCGCTGCCGCACCGGACATCAGCGGCTGAAATCCCGCACGCACCGACACGGCGATGCGGTCAAGCTGACAGTCGATGAGCCGGTCGGATTCCAGCAGCACATCCGTCCCCATCAGGCATGCGACCGCGAAATCTCTGGAGATGCCGACGAGCGTCTTGTCATTGAGCGCGGAGGATGCGATCAGCTTTGCACCGAACGGCAGACGCACATTGCCGTTTGCGTCGAGCGTGCGCTCCGCCATCTGCTGCATCGCAAGAATCGTGCCGATCACAGCCGGCGACGCGACCACGGTGGTCAGCTCATAGTCGGTGAACTGCGCATAGAGCGTGGTGAGATCGGCGTAGGTCAGCGTGGTTGTCGCGGTCTGCACAGGCGTGACGGAGGAGGTCAGCGTGCCGAGCGCATTTCCGGCGATCGCGGCGGCGAGCTTCTTGCCGACAGCGCGGAGCATCACCGCAAAAATGTCGATGCGCTGTGTGCGGACAGTCTCATAGGATGCCGTGATGAGTCTGCCGAACTTGTTCAGCGGGATCGGATTCACGGTCTCGCGGATGGTCGTCGCCGTGAGTGCCGCACCCTCAGAAACGGCGGTGCTGTAATCGCCCGCGGACTCATTGACGACAAATCCCTTTGCGGATGTGGCGTTGACCTGCGCAGATGCGGCAGTCAGCTCCGGCAGGATGGATTCCTCCATGCCCTTTTTGACAGCTCTGCGCACAAATTCCGGAAAGAGCACCGCGCTCTGCGTCGTAGAGAAGAATTTCTCGACGCGGTCGCAGTTTTTGCCCTCTGTGCGGATATCGAAGCGCTTGAGCTGGCGCTCAAATGCATCGAGCGATTCCAGCGGCGTTCCGGCGTACTGTTCGGAGGGATCCGCAGCCTCCAGTGCCTCGGAGAAACTGTGATTTGCGAGGTGATACATGCCTTTTTCGAGAATGACCTGATCGTACATAGCGTTTCTTCCTTTCACTTCATCTGTTCGCAGCGCAGTTCAATTTCCTGTGCCTGCGCGTTTTTGAGTCTTGCGTCAGCAAGCTCCGTTTCATCCTGCAAATTGATGTTGTCCCATTCGACCGTGACCGTGTCCGCATAGCCGCATGCCCGGAGATATTCCGTGCCGACGCGCCGCAGCACAGGCGAGAGCAGTCTGCGGAAATATTCGAGCTCCGATGTGAGAATATCCGCCTGCTGCGTGGACATCCGCTCCGTCGTCGACCACGAAAATCCCAGCAGGAACGGCGGGATCGATAGCTTGGACACGATCTGTTCCAGAATCTGCCGGACGGGGATCTCCGTGTTGAACAGCTGATTTTCCGCGCCGATCACCTTGATGTCAATGTCCCCCACCGCAACGAAATCCTGCACCTCGCCGTACTTCGCCGCCCGGATGCCGTCCTTCCACGCCGCCGCGATCTGCTCCGCGTGTTCCTTTGCAAATCCCGCACTTGCGCTGTCCGGATGATAGGTCACGGCGTACCGCACATTGCCCGCGCGGTCGTAGTTCTGTGCGATGCACTCAAAAATGCGCAGCAGGATTTTTGAGATCGCCGGCAGCCCCCGCAGAACCGACACGCCGCAGACGCTTCCGGCGGGCGGATCGAGCGCGGCAAAGAGAATGCGCTCCGGATGCTTCACGGGATACTGCTTCCCGTCCGGCGACCGCGTATAAAATGCGCAGTGCGTCGGGGAATCCGGCACGGGAACGAGCAGCTCCGGCTTCACGGAGAGCAGACCGCAGGGCAGTCCGTCCGCATCGACGAGCAGTTCACCGACGGCGTTGCCGTACATCAGCAGCGAATCGAGCATCTGATCCGCGAAGGTCTGAAGCGACGCGCCGGATGCATTGACGGGAACATGCTCCGCAAACGCCGTGAGCAGATCCTGTGCGCCGGACGATTCCGCCGTCAGGTGAAGGCCGCCGGTCAGCCGGATGATCTTGCGGAGCGCCGCATCAATGACGGGAACGGCATAGCGCAGGGCTTCATAGAGCCGCCATTCCAGCGGATCGGCAGCCAGCGGCACGGGATAATTCTGTCCCGCATGTGCTGCCGGAAGGATCAGCGGAACGGAGCTCTCCGTTTTCGAATCCCGCCGCAGCCATGAAAACAGCTTCATGCAAATCACCTCTTTTCAATCACGCGTCAGCGACGCCGCAAAGAATCCGCCCGCTGCTGCCGGATCGAGCACCGTCGAAACAAAATAGCGGATATCGTCCATCGCGTGATCGTTCTCCTTGCGCGGTGCGTCTCTCGCGGCATTTCCGTCCCACTGGTACAGCGTAAATTCGCGGAGCGCGTCCGTGCATGCTTTCCCGATGAAGATCTTTCCGCCGCGGATCGCATCTGCGACACGGTGGATGCCGGTGAGCACATCATTTTTTGCCGGAACCACACAGTATTCTCCGTGTGCGCGGATCGCGGCGATGAAGCTGGCAGCGGACGGATCCACAACGATCTGCCAGATCTCGCGGCCGCCTGCAAGTGCCTTGAGTGCGGCATAATGTTCTTCATCGGTTCTCGGAATGCCGGTTTTCCGCGCATCGTAGTAGCTCTCCGCGATACGGTACCAGCGATTCCGGCAGAGACCCCAGAGCCCAAACGATGCGGGATTCAGCGTGCCGTAATCACAGGATATCACATACCGTTCAGGCTGGGCGGGCGGTTCGGCAACATGGAATGCCGGATCGAACATCGGATAAACAAGCCCCTGTGCCGCCGTCCAGATGCCCTTAACATACCGGTCGTAAAACACGCCGGAATAGAGCCGTTCATAGCGGCGGCGGATGCGGGGTGTGAGGGATGCATTATCGCGCATCGTAAAATGCAGATAGAGCGCGTTTTTTGCTTTTGCCTCCAGAATCCATTCCCGGTAAAACCAGTGCGCGGGCTGGTCGGGATTGCAGGAAAACCAAAGGCGCGAATGCGGAACGGAGCATCGTGCGATCGCCTGTTCCACGAAGGAACGCGGCATCAGCGCGACCTCATCGAACATGACGCCCGCAAGCGTGATGCCCTGAATGAGCGCCGCCGATGCCTCATCCTTTCCGCCGAAGAGGTAAAAGCGATTGGTTCTGCCGTTGAACGTGATGTCGAGATAGCTTTTGGAGACCTTGTCCACAACGTAAAAAGCCGAGCGCGGAAAGCTGCGCGGTCAGCGGCACGACGACATTGCGGCACAGCGATGTGAGCGTTCTGCCGCAGACGCCGAAATTCTGCCCGGTAAAGCAGGCGGATGCCCAGAAAACAAAGCCGAGCGAGAGCGCAGTCGTCTTGCCGGAGCGCACGGCGCCGTCGCAGATAAC
>JAFZPL010000120.1 GCA_017550355.1 Oscillospiraceae bacterium
CGCGAGGACATCGCGGCGAGCATTTTTCAGGCGGTCGTCGATCAGACGGTTTCCGGTCTGGCGCAGGGCAGAACGATTGAAGGCACCGTGCTGTTTCTGGGCGGCCCGCTTTCGTTCCTCAAGGGACTGCGTGAGGCATTTGTCCGGACACTGAAGCTGGACGACGAGCATGCGATCTTCCCGGAGACGGCGCCCGTGTTCGTCGCTTACGGTTCCGCGATGTTTGCGGAGCAGTCGGTGGATGCAGTCACGCTCGCGGAGACACGCCGCAAGCTGGAGCGTGCGCATACGGGCGGCAATACCGTGACCGGTGAACCGCTGTTCCGTACCCGTGCGGATTACGAGCAGTTCATCACGCGCCACAAGGCGAATGACTTGCCGTTTGCAGATATGCACACGGTCAAGGGTGACGCCTATCTCGGCATTGATGCCGGCTCGACGACGACAAAGCTGGTGCTGATCACTGACAAGGGCGAGCTGCTCTATCAGTATTATGCCGCGAACCGCGGTCAGCCGCTTGACCGCATCGTCAAGCAGCTGAAAACCATTTACAGCGAAATGAACCCGGATCTCCATATCCGCGCATCGGCTGTCACAGGCTACGGCGAGGACTTCATCAAGGCCGGTCTGGGCATTGACTTCGGCATCGTGGAGACCGTCGCACATTTCAAGGCAGCATCATATTTCTGTCCGGATGTGGACTTCATCATGGACATCGGCGGACAGGATATCAAATGCTTCAAGATCCGGAATCACAGCATCGACAGCATCATGCTGAATGAGGCATGCTCTTCGGGCTGCGGTTCGTTCATTCAGAGCTTTGCACAGGCGCTCGGCTATGATATCGCGGAATTCTCGCAGCTCGGACTTTTTGCGGAGCATCCGGTCGATCTCGGTTCTCGCTGCACGGTGTTCATGAATTCCTCGGTCAAGCAGGCGCAGAAGGACGGTGCAACGGTTGAGGATATTTCGGCAGGCCTTTCCTCCTCCATCATCAAGAACGCGGTTTACAAGGTCATCCGCGCAAAATCCGTCGAGGAGCTCGGCAAGAACATCGTTGTGCAGGGCGGCACGTTCCTGAATGATGCTGTGCTCCGTTCCTTTGAGATGGAGCTCGGCCGCGATGTGATCCGCCCGGCAATTTCCGGTCTGATGGGTGCGTTCGGTGCGGCACTCTATGCAAAGGAGCATGCGCCGGAACAGACAACAACGATCACCGCGGAAAAGCTGAACGGCTTCAGCTACAAGACCGTCAGCGCGAAATGCGGCGGATGCACCGCGCACTGTGCGCTCAATATCGTTATTTTCCCGGACGGCGGCAAATATGTCTCCGGAAACCGCTGCGAACGCGGCGCGGGCAAGAAGAAGACAGAGGAGATCCCGTCCATTTACGACTACAAGTATAACTATATTCTCGGCTGTGCGGATATGAAGCCGCAGGGCAGACCGCGCGGCACAGTCGGTCTTCCGCTCACGCTTTCGTATTATGAGCAGATGCCGTTCTGGGCGACGCTCTTTACGCGTCTCGGCTTCAAGATCAAGCTGTCCTGTGAGAGCGACCGCAATGTCTACTATCAGGGACAGCACACGATCCCTTCGGATACCGTCTGCTATCCGGCAAAGCTGGCGCACGGACATATCGAATACCTCCTCGATCAGGGCGTCGATTTCATCTTCTGGCCGTGCATGAGCTACAACCTCAACGAGGGCGAGAGCGACAACCACTTCAACTGCCCGGTCGTTGCATATTATCCCGAACTGCTGCAGGCGAACAATGCGCGGCTGAACAAGAAGAATTTTGTGTATCCCTATATGGATCTCAACCGCAAAAAAGGCGTGTTTCTTTCGCTGCAGCGTGCGCTGCGCCGTTACCGCATCCCCGACGATATGCTGAAAAATGCGATTCGTGCGGCATATTTCGCGCTGGAAAAGTATCAGCGTGAGGTGGCGCAGGAGGCACAGAGCATCATCCGTCAGGCACGCGAACAGGGCAGAAAGATCATTGTGCTGGCGGGCAGACCGTACCACATCGACAAGGAGATCAACCACGGTATCCACAAGCTCATCACAAGCCTCGGTATGGCGGTGGTCAGTGAGGACTCTGTCGCGATGCTCGGCCATGTGAGCAAGCTGAACGTGCTGAACCAGTGGACCTATCATGCGCGGCTCTACCGTGCGGCGCAGTTTGTGACGACGCAGCCGGATATGCAGCTTGTGCAGCTTGTTTCGTTCGGCTGCGGCATCGACGCGGTCACAACGGATGAGGTGCGCTCCATTCTGGAGAAGGGCAATAAGCTCTATACGCAGCTCAAAATTGACGAGATCAACAATCTCGGTGCAGCAAAGATCAGACTGAGAAGCCTGGTCGCTGCAATGGAAGAATAAGATAGACTGCATTCAGAAAGGATGACAGGCATGGATTTTCTGGATCAGCTGCGGGCAGAGGTCGTGATCCACGGCGACATGGAGACCGATTTCCGCAGCCGGCAGTACCGTCAGGCACGGGATCTTGCCCGGAAATACATTGATACGATTCAGGAGGACGCACGGATCGCGGCGCGGTGCGGCAACTATCAGCGTGTAGAGAATATGGCGCTGATCACCGGTTTTGTGACGCTGGACGACCGCGATTTCCGCCAGCCTTTCGTGTCAGAGCAGAAGAAAAAGCATTTCATGCGGCATAAGACGGCAGATATCACGCTCATCAAGGACAATGAGCTCTTTGAGGCGTTTCTGTCCGCGTTTTATCAGCTCTGCGAGGAGGAACACATCGAATGCCTGCAGTTTCAGGCGCAAATCGTGGACAAAGACGGAAAGGTCGGTTACCACACGCTCCCGCTGACGCTGAAAAAACCGAAAAAGGAAAAGGTACAGGCATACGGCTTTTCCTATCAGATCAGATTCTGACCGGACGGAGGGATGCATATGGAACTGACGGCGGCACTGCGCCGCGATGCGGACGCATTGACGGAAAAGCGCATCGGACTGCAAAGCATCCATTTTCAGCAGGGGCGGGAGATCGCGCAGACCTACGTGAACATGATGATCTCCTATGCGCGGCTGGATGTGCAGTCCGGGCATTATGCGATCCAGGGCGATCAGCGTATTGTGCGCGGCTTTTGCAGGATCGAGGAACATCATTTTGACCGGAAGCTGCTTCAGCGCGAACGCAAACAGAGCTTCTGGACGGCACAGTGGACAGAGCACATCTCACTGATCCGCGAACCGGATGATCTGTTTGAGGCTTTCTGTTCCAGCTTCTCGGAATTCTGCCGCGAAAACGGCATTGATGCGGGGGCGCTGACGGCGCTTGTCCGCAGCAAAAACGGTGTTCTGATGGAGAAACCGTTCCCGCTGGCGGTTACGTCGCCGGAAACGCTGGAAGCGATCGGTTTTCCGTATGAGATCGTATTTTGAAAAGAGGTGTGCAGATGCTCTCAAAACCGGATAACGGATGGGTTCTGGTCACGGTCGGAGATTTTCGGACAGAGGCGAGCTATCTTGCCGATCTGCCCTTTGACTGGCTCCGAAGCTGCATCCACAGTTTGCGGTTCAATCTGCCGCTTTCGCTTTTCATTGAAGAGGAAGGCACTGTCTGTTATATCAATGCCTATTATTCGGTCACGCACATCATTTGTGAGGACAGCGATTTTTCTGCTGTGGTGCATACCGTGCGTGATATGGATATGCTTGATCTCACGTATCAGATCATCTGTGATATCCGCGCTGAATTCGAGGACTGGGTATCGTGGTATGATTTTGAACAGGGTGAAGCACATTTTGCACGCAGACGCACGGAGCTTGCGGTTCTGCTGGATGAAGCGGAGCAGCTGCTGCGGGAAAAAGCGAAACTGATGCATAAATCTTTTAAATAAGTTTGGTTTGGAAGAAAAGGTGAACAAGCATGGCTATTTTTACCCCGGAAATGAAGAAGACACACACCATTCTTGTGCCGGACATGTTGCCGGTGCATTTTCAGCTGCTGATCAGTATTCTGAAGCCCTACGGCTATCACTGCGAGCTGCTGCGGACGGCAAGCCGCGCAGTCGTGGACGAAGGACTCAAGAATGTGCATAACGATACCTGTTATCCGGCATTGCTGGTGGTCGGGCAGTTCATGGAGGCGCTGAAATCCGGCAGATACGATCCGGACAAGACGGCACTACTCATGACACAGACCGGCGGCGGCTGCCGTGCATCCAATTATATCCATCTGATCCGCAAGGCGATCGCAGATCAGTTTCCGCAGGTACCGGTTATTTCGCTGAACCTCTCCGGTCTGGAGAAAGATCCGCGCTCCGGATGGCAGATGACGCCTGCCATCCTGCTGAAATTCCTCTATGCGATCCTGTACGGCGATATGCTGATGAATATTGCGAACCAGTGCCGTCCCTACGAAAAGCGCAAGGGTGAGACGGATATTCTGCTGAAACGCTGGGAAAAGCGCCTGGAACAGGCATTCACATCCAGAGAATTTCTGCACACGAAAAAGCTCTACAACGGCATCCTCAAAGATTTTGCGGCGATCCCGCGCAATCCGCGCAACAAGGTGCGCGTCGGTATTGTCGGCGAGATCTATGTGAAATATTCCCCGTTGGCGAACAACCATCTGGAGGATTATCTGCTCTCCGAAGGCTGCGAGCCGGTCATACCGTCGCTGCTGGAATTTGTGATGTACTGCGCGGTGAGCGTCGCAGTGGACGGCAAGCTGTACCACTTCTTCGACAAGGATGTCGTGATGAACGGGCTCGGCTACAAGATCTTCTACAAGATGCAGAAAAAGCAGATCGACATTGTGAAAAAGCACGGCGTGTTCGATCCGCCGCATGATTTTGAGGTGCTGCGTGACCGCGCCGACAAATATATCTCGCAGGGCGTGAGTATGGGCGAGGGCTGGCTGATCACGGCAGAAATGGCTGCACTGGTCGAAAGCGGTACGGAGAACATCATCTGCACGCAGCCGTTCGGATGCCTGCCGAATCACATCGTGGCAAAGGGCATGATGCGCGTGATCAAGGAGGCATATCCGGAGGCGAATATCACGGCAATTGACTACGATCCGGGCGCAACGCGCGTGAATCAGGAGAATCGTGTGAAATTAATGCTGGCAAACGCAAGAAAACCGAAAGTGTGAAAATATGAGCCGCAGACAATCGCTGGAACATCGGATGATCGAATCTCATTATTATCACCGGAAGTATCCGAAGGGAGATCTTTCCGGGTTGAGCCTAATGGCAGGTATTCCGATTGCAATCGGGATGAACAAGATCAGCGTCGGAATTGCGTTGGTGGTGCTTGGGCTCTCCGCGGTTGTGTTCGGGATTGTCCGGATCCGTTCTCAGCGGATGCGCGGGCGATTCCGGCGGCTGACCGATTTCTATTCGCTGCTGGTCGGTTTGGCGCTGATCGGAAACGGCATCTCTTTGTGCTGTGTGCGTGCCGGCATGGATCCGCCGGCATTGAAGAGATTGGTCGAACAAGAGATCTATAAGGTGAACGGCGTGATTTTTGCGACATTGGGCATTGTGTGTCCGATCCTGAACGCGCTGGATCACCGGCTGTTCAAGAAACGCTGCGGCGAACCGCTGGAAGCGGAGGTCGCGGATGTGATTCAGGTCATGGCGCGGAGAAGCGACGGTGTGGGTGAAGAATTTCTCACAGAATGCTGCCCGGTGTTTCGTATCTGGCGGGACGGGAAAACGAAGTACGTTTGCGATGAGATGTTTTCCAGCGTAAAGTTTGCGCCGGGAGAGTCCTGTCAGATCTATGTGCATCCGGCGTACCCGTTCCAGATCTACGACGAAAAGCGGGCGAAGAAAGCATTTGAAATCAGCCTGATCGGCTGGATCGTCTATGATGTGATTGTCGCACTCATTCTCGGAATCGTGTGGATGTGATGCGGAACTGACGCAGGGAACGGGCGTGTCTGCCCTTTGAACAGACAGAAGGAGGCGGCATATATGGAAGATCCGAAAGAGACAGAGCAGCGCCTGATTCGTCAGGCGTTCGCTGAAATATGGAACAATCCGTATTATACGCCGACCAAGCCGGTTTCGCAGCGTTACCGCATCCAGATCTATTCGATTCTGACGGGTATCGCGATCGCTGCGGGCATGTTCGCAGATCATGAATGGCTGTTTGTCGGCATCGTGATCATGATCAAGGGGTTCGACATTCTGATTTTCCGTCTGCGGCACGGCTGGCACTGGCGGCTGTCTGACAAATATGTGATTGCGGCAGGCGCGGTGATCACATATCTGGATTATACGTACAGCAGCAAAAACTGGTCGTGGCAGGCGCTGTACTACTTTTTTATCACGCTTGGCGTGATCTATCCGGTGCTCAATATGCTGGAGCTCTGGCTGATGAAGCTGCGCTGCCGGCAGACGGAGGAAGCGACCGTGGTCGATTATCTGGATTCCAGATTATTGCGTCTGCCCGGTGCAGGACTTACGGTCACTGCGCATTACTGTCCGATTTACCGCATCTGGCGGGACGGGCAGGAGACCTATATCTGCGATGAATGGTTCACGAAATCCTTTCAGTACGAGCGCGATGAAAACGTCACAATCCGGATTCATCGGCGCCGTGATACCGAGATCTACGAGAAAAAGCGTGTGCGGGCGTTTTTTAAGCAGAAATGGAAGGCATGGCTCATCTACGACGTGATCCTGCTGACCGTCTGGATCTCGCCGCAGCTGCTTTTGCTCGATCTGGCACTGTTTGCATTCTGTGCAGACAGATACTATAAGAAAAAAGGCGAAGAATAATACGAAATCGGAGGGAACGATCCATGACACATCAGGAAGCAGTCGAACGCGTAAAGGAACTGACGGAAATTCTCACGCGGATGGCGCATGAGTATTACGATCTCGATGCACCGACCGCAGAAGACTATGAGTACGACATGAAGATGAAAGAGCTGCGTGAGCTGGAAGCAGCATTTCCGGATCTGCTGGAACCGGATTCTCCGACACAGCGCGTGCAGGGCAAGGCGTCCGGCAAATTTGAGAAAGTTACGCATGAGGTGCAGATGGCGAGCCTGCAGGATGTGTTCTCGTTTGAGCAGGTCGCACAGTTTGTGGAGCGCGTGAAGGAAACTGTGGATGATCCGCATTTCACTGTGGAACCGAAGATCGACGGCCTCTCCGTATCGCTGGAATATGAAAACGGCGTTCTGGTGCGCGGTTCGACCAGAGGCGACGGCTTTGTCGGCGAGAACGTGACCGCAAATCTGAAAACGATCCGCAGCATTCCGCTGAAAATCAAAGACGCACCTCCGGTTCTGGAAGTGCGCGGTGAAGTGTATATGCCGAGAGCCTCCTTTGAACGGTTGTCCGCACAGCAGGAGGCGGCAGGCGAGGAGCTGTTCAAGAATCCGCGCAATGCGGCGGCCGGTTCGCTCCGGCAGAAGGATTCCGCGGTGACGGCATCGCGGCGGCTGAATATTTTCGTGTTCAATCTGCAGCGCGTGGAGGGTGCGGCTTATGCATCGCACTCCGAAACCATTGATGCGCTCGGTGCGTTCGGATTCCCGGTGATTCCGTATACCCGCTGCGGCGCGGATCCCGATGCGATCCGTGCAGCGATTGAAAAGATCGGTGCATCCCGCGGCACGCTGCCTTACGATATCGACGGCGTGGTCATCAAGGTGGATGCACTCAGCGAGCGCACGGCGCTCGGCGCGACTGCAAAATATCCGAAATGGGCAGTCGCATATAAATTTCCGCCGGAGGAAAAGGTCACGAAGCTGCTTTCGATTGATATTCAGGTCGGACGGACGGGTGTTCTGACGCCGGTTGCGGTCTTTGAGCCGATCTCGCTTGCGGGCACAAGCGTGGCACGCGCTGTGCTGCATAATCAGCAGTTTATCACGGAAAAGGATATCCGCGTCGGCGATATGATCCGTGTGCGCAAGGCAGGCGATATCATTCCGGAGGTTTTGGCGTCGGAATCGCACGAAGCGGATTCTCTGCCGTATGTGATCCCGGAACGCTGTCCGGTCTGCGGTGCGCCGACCGAAAAGGATGAGCAGGAAGCGGCGGTGCGCTGTGTGAATCCGGTCTGTCCGGCGCAGATCTTCCGTGCAATCGTGCATTTTGCATCCAAAAATGCGATGAATATTGACGGACTCGGCCCTGCGATCGTGCAGCAGCTGCTCGACGGCAAGCTGATCGCATCGCCGGCGGATCTCTACACGCTGACGAAGGAACAGATCCTTTCGCTGGAAGGATTCAAGGAGAAATCGGCGGAAAACCTGCTGAATGCGATCGAAAACTCAAAAAATCAGCCGCTTGACCGCGTGATCGGTGCGCTCGGCATCCGCGGCATCGGGCAGAATACCTCAACGCTGCTCTGCGATCATTTCGGTTCGCTGGAAAAGATCCGTGCGGCAAAGGCAGAGGAGATCGCCGCGATCGACGGCTTCGGCGATATCCTTGCGGATTCGGTCGCAAATACCTTTGCAGAGCCGGAGTTTGCGGCGCTGGTCGATACGCTGCTTGCACGCGGCGTGAAGATGGAATATCAGGCGAAAGTGATCGCGGATACGAAATTTTCCGGCAAGACCTTTGTGCTGACGGGTACGCTTCCGACACTCAAACGAGACGAAGCAAAGCAGATGATCGAGGAACACGGCGGCAAGGTCTCCGGTTCTGTTTCCAAGAAAACAAGCGTGGTCGTAGCGGGCGAGGATGCCGGCAGCAAGCTGACCAAGGCGCAGGAGCTTGGCATTGAGATCATCGACGAGGCGGAACTGCTGCGGCGGATTGCGGAATCATGATCGGATGATGCTCCACGCGTCAATGAGCTTTTCCAGCGTCCATGCGGCGTTTGCGGGAGATGTGGACGGCAGCCTGACTGCGGAGATGCCGGTCACGGGCAATTGATATTTGTCGTAGTATTTCGCTGCGGTGCCGCCGTTCACGAACACGCGCTTGATTTTGCTCTGCTGAATGATCGGCAGCAGGGGATTCGGCTGCACATTTTTAATGCTGCTGTCTGAGGAACCGGTGATCTCGCAGGAAGCGATCACATCCCAGAGTGCTACATGATTTGCAAGCAGAAATGCCCGCTTTTCGGGAATCGTCTGCGGGACATCGCATGAGAACACAGCGGCGGTCACGCGCCAGAAACGGTTCTGCGGATGCCCATAGAAAAAGCCCTGTTCGCGGGATTTCACCGAGGGAAAGCTGCCGAGAATCAATATCTCGGACTGCGCGTCAAAAAGCGCGGGAAATGGATGTTGAACAGCCATAAATAACACTTCTTTCTTTTTTTATTCGGTATTCAGAAAGGCGGTGCAGGAATGGATAGAGAACGGTTTTGGCAGAATGATCGGTATTATGCAAGGTTTGAGGGTGATCCCGATAATTTTGATCCGTCTTTGGAACTGTATCTGCCGGATGACCGGAGGTACAGCGTCAAAATCTGGGAAGGATATGTGTACGATCTGTTCTCCCAGGCTGTGCTCGGTACGCCGTGGACAGGATTCACGCGGGATTTTCACGGGGAAACCGGAACCTACGGTCTGATGCACCGGACGATCGACATTGACGAATATCTCGCAGATCTGCTGCCCTATCGCGGCAGGACGTTTACCATGCCGGAAACGGCGGAATGTCTCGCGCTGATGTGTGATTTTCTGGAAGTAGCAAAGCAGGAGGGAAGGGCGGTCAATGTCTCATGGGCGGAGGATTTTTCCGAACATGAGTGGATCGAGGATATGACACTTGCGCCGGATTTCTGGGAACAGTTTGATTTTATGGGCGGCAATGTGATTTACCGGAAACAGGAGATCGGCGAGGAAATACTGCTGGTTCAGTATCCGGATGATATTTCGCTGAAAGCCTATTACCACGAATACACGTTCTTTGCGGATGTATACTGGAAGGAACACCGCGTTAGCCGGACAGAGTGCTATAAAAAGGCGATATTCCCGAAAATTGTAGGTTGCGGATTGAGTGCTGTGCGGTGTGAACTGAAAAACTCGGAACATACACCAACAAACTCCACGGCTGTTTTAAGCCGGTAACACAAAAAGGGAGGGATCTTTATGCCGCTTCAGATTGTGCGGAATGATATCACGAAAATGGAGGTTGACGCCATCGTGAATGCCGCGAATAACTCACTGCTGGGCGGAGGCGGTGTGGACGGTGCGATTCACCGGGCAGCCGGGCCGGAGCTTCTTGCGGAATGCCGGCTGCTGGAGGGATGCGAGACCGGACAGGCAAAGATCACAAAGGGCTATCAGCTGCCTGCAAAATACGTTATCCATACGGTCGGACCGTTGTGGAACGGCGGCACAAAGGGTGAAGCCGAACTGCTGGCATCCTGCTATGAGAACAGTCTGCGGCTGGCTGTCGTGAACGGCTGCGAATCCATTGCGTTTCCGCTGATATCCTCCGGCATTTACGGATACCCGAAAGAAGAAGCGCTGGAGATTGCTGTCAGCACGATCCGCAGCTTCCTGCTGTTTGAGGATACAGATATCATGGTATATCTTGTGCTGCTGCATCGTGCGGAATTTCTGCGGGATTCGGAGCGCTTTGCCGAACTTCGGCGCTATATCGAAGATATGGACCGGATGACGAATATCTCCACGGTTAACATTATGTCCGAAGCGGCGAGAGCCTCGCAAAAGCTGGAACCGAAACGCAGAATGTTTGGGATCGGGAGTCTGATATCCGCAAAGGCGCTGAAAGCAGACGAATCGGCTGCGATGCCTTTGATGGATGCGGAAATGGAGGAAGCGGCGGCGCCGCAGTCTCTGGAATCCATACTGAAGCAGATGGACGAGACGTTTTCGCAGATGCTGAAACGGAAAATCGACGAAAGCGGCATGACCGATCCGGAGTGCTACCGAAAGGCGAACATCGACCGGCGGCTGTTTTCCAAGATCCGCAGCGATGATCATTACCGGCCGAAAAAGGTGACGGCGGTCGCATTTGCACTGGCGCTGGAGCTTTCGCTGGATGAAGCAAGAGAAATGCTGATGAAGGCGGGCTATGCGCTTTCACATTCCTCTGTGTTTGATCTGATCGTGGAATATTGCATCATACATGAAAAATACAATGTTTATGAGGTCAATGAGATGCTTTTCGCTTATGATCAGGTTCTGATCGGTGGATGATACTTATGAAAAGACTCCGGAAAACTCCGGAGTCTTTTGCTGTTATTCGGTACGGAGTGCGATCACAGGATCTTTCTTTGCAGCGAGTTTTGCGGGGATGATGCCTGCAATAAGCGTCAGGAGAACACTGATGCCGACCAGGATTGCTGCATAAAGCGGGCGCAGGAATGCGACATCCGGTGCGCCGGACGCATGCTCAATGATCATATTGATCGGAATATCAAGCAGCACGGTGATGCCGACGCCGATGAGTCCCGCGACAAGACCGACGATAAAGGTCTCTGCGTTGAAAACATGGCTGATATCGCGCTTGGATGCACCGATCGAGCGGAGAATACCGATTTCTTTGGTGCGTTCCAGAACGGAGATATACGTGATAATGCCGATCATGATGGAGGAAACGACGAGCGAGATCGAAACAAATCCGATCAGCACGTAGGAGACCATGTTGATGATCTTGGTCACGCTGGAAAGCAGGATGCCGATATAGTCGGAATATTCGATCGCAGCGTCTTCGTTGCCTTCTGCTGTGACTTTGTCGTTATACTCTGTAATGAAATCCTTGAACTGTTCCTTTGCCTCAAAGGAATTGGAGTAGATGAAGATGGAGAAGGGATTTTCCGGATCGTGCGAGCCGAGCTTTGAGAGGTTGCCTTCGTAGGTGTTGTCGGTATTCTTTGCGAGGATCTGCTCCTTGAACACCTTGAGCAGCATGGATTCATCCATCGAACGGAGCGCATTCTTGAGCGAATCCTTATCCTTTGCGGGATTGAAGGACTGCGCGAGGGCATTCTGTTCCTCCTCGCTCATGTTTGCGATCTGTTCGCGCACCGCCTTTGCGGTCAGCTGTGAGCCGACGATCTGCTTGTAAGCTTCCAGCATGGATTTGTCATCCATCTGGATATCGGGTGCTGCCTGCTGCTTCGGTGCTTCGGACTGTTCTGCGGTTGTGTCGCTTGTGCCGCTCTGGCTTGCGAGTGCTGCGAGCACTTCCTTGCCTTCGTCTGTCCGGAGAAAAGCGCGTGCGGAGTCGATCGTGATGGCGTCGAGCAGGGCAGGCTTAGCGGATTCAAGCAGTTCTTCATCGGGCATATAACCGATATTCGTGCGGATATCCGCCGCAGTCAGCTGTTCGCCGAGCATGGCGCGGTAGATCTCCAGCAGCGTTTCGTCATCCGCCTGCGCGATGAGGTCTTCGGACGGATCCTTTTTGAGATATTTTGCGAGCGCCTGTGTCATGGCTTCTTTACCGTCGCCGGCGGCATATTTCTTTGCATCGTCTGCGGTGATGGTCGTGAGTACCAGATCCTTGTATGCTTTGACCACGTCGCTGTCGCTCATCTGGGCGATGCTGATGCGGAGTTGATCGGCGGTGAACTGGGTGTTGATGTAGTTATAGTAGATCTTGTATACATCCTCGTCGCTGAGACTGTTCAGCGGATCATTTTCAGCAGCAGAGCCGTCGGAGGATGTATCGGTGGACGGCATTTCGCCGCCGTTCTGCGCAAGCATGCTGAGCGCGGCTTTTCCCTGCTCGGTCGCGAAGAACTGCTTTGCTTCATCCAGCGTGAGCTTTTCGAGGATAGAGGGCTTGATTGCTGCAACGAGCTCTTCATCGCTCATCGCATTCAGTGCATCCACCACATCCTTTCCGCTGAAGGAATCGCCGTTCATGCGGGTGAACATTGCCTGAAGCTGTGCGAACTCCGCGTCGTTCAGGTTGTCGATGTACTTGTAAACGTCGTCAATGGTGACTTCGTCGTGCTTTTCAAAGGGATAGCCGGTGAAAACATCGGTGTCAGGGTGAGCCTTCTGTTCCTTGACGATGTCAGAAGCGTTGATGTTTTCAAGCAGATAGTCGATGAGCTCATTGGTATAGCAAATTGTTCCGGCACGGAGCGCACCGCCGGTTACGCCGGATTTCTGGCGTACGATACCCGTAATATGCACGGGCAGACCGTCCTTGATCTTTTTGCTGATGAATTCGTCGCTGCGTGTCTTATCCTTCCAGGCTTTTTCGGATGCGTTATATTCATAGAAATCGGTGTTGAGGATCACACGGAATTCTATATCCATGAGGTCTTTGTAGGTGAAAGCTTCATTCCTGACTTCGATCGGCTTGCCTGCCATGACCTGTGCGGCGAGATCGGAAATATCATTCGGATCGCGGAGACCGAGGCCGTAGAGTGTCATGCCGTTGATCTCATTGTATTCGTCCACGACCAGAACGACTTCATTCTTGTTTTTCGGCCAGTGTCCGTCGATCACATCGTACTGAGCATCCAGCAGCGTCTGATCGCCGTAAAGCAGTGTCCAGATATCCATGCCGTTCGTACTCATCTGCATGATCTCGGAATAGGAAGAGGACATGCCGGTCATATCGTAACCGAGCATGCTGTAATAGGCATCGACCAGCGGATTCGGGTTGACGGTGACGGGGCCATCCTTCGTGTCTGCGAGAAAGACCTGCGGCGTGATGTTGTAATTGTAGGTGATTGTGTAATTCTTCAGCCGGCTCTCGTTTTCCTCAAGATATTTCTTGAACGCGGGCATATCGTTTTCCTTGACCTCGGAGATCATGGCGTTGAGCATCTGCGCGTCCTGACCGGTCGAATAGACCTTGTCGAGCGGGTGATCGTCCTTGTGCTCCGCCTGACCGGTCACGCTTTCCACCATCGCCGAAAGATCGACGGAGTGGGACATGATCGAGAGCGGATATGCCGACAGCGTATTCTCCTGCACCTTATTAATATAGGTCTGGAAGCCGTCGGAGAGCGAAAGAATCAGCGAAATGCCGATAATGCCGATGGAACCTGCGAAGGATGTGAGCAGCGTGCGGGCTTTTTTGGTCATCAGGTTGTTGAGTGAGAGCGAAAATGCTGTCGCTGTGCTCATGGACACACGCTGCTTCTTCTTTTTGCTGTCCTTTTCTTCCTTGGCTTTCTTTTTGTCGATTGCCTTCTGTTCAGCAATCGCTTCGGCTTCGGAGAACGGCATCGTATCGCTCTGCACCTTGCCGTCGAGCAGGCGGATAATGCGCGTGGCGTACTTTTCCGCAAGCTCCGGGTTGTGCGTGACCATGATGACGAGGCGATCCTTTGCGATCTCCTGCAGCAGATCCATGATCTGGACGCTGGTTTCGGTATCGAGCGCACCGGTCGGCTCATCCGCAAGCAGGATCTCCGGATCGTTGATGAGCGCACGCGCAATCGCGACACGCTGCATCTGTCCGCCGGACATCTGGTTCGGCTTCTTGTGGAGCTGATCGCCCAGACCGACACGTTCGAGCATTTTCTTTGCACGTTCGCGGCGCTCGGATTTGGAGATGCCGGAAAGTGTCAGCGCGAGCTCTACATTGGAGAGCACGGTCTGATGGGGGATGAGATTATATGTCTGAAAGACGAATCCGATGGTGTGGTTGCGGTAGTGGTCCCAGTCTCTGTCTTTGTATTCTTTGGTCGACTTTCCGGAGATGATGAGATCGCCGGAGGTGTATCGGTCGAGTCCGCCGACGATATTGAGCAGAGTCGTCTTGCCGCAGCCGGACGGACCGAGTACCGCGACAAATTCATTCTGGCGGAACATGATGTCAATGCCCTTGAGCGCCTGTACCTCTGAATCACCGGCAAGGTAATTCTTGGTTATGGCTTTGAGTCCCAGCATGATTTCACAGCCTTTCATTGGATTTTGGGACGCGCAGAATTATCCACGCTAACATCGAGTATAGCATAATAATGTGTACGTTTCATGAAAACAATAAAACTTCGGCGTTTCGTTCATCTGCACAAAAAGCATCGAAATAAACTGGTAATAATTCCTAAAATAAAACGCCCCGAACGGTTTGTCCGGGGCGCAGTCTGTATGCGGAGATGTTCAGGACTGAGATTCCTCAATGCGGAGTGTGAGCTCCTTCAGCTTTTCGGTCAGTGCCTTGTACGCGTTGAGAGATGCCTCCTGATCGGTAATGCGGATCACAGCGTCTGTGCCGGCTGCCTTGACAGCGGATTCCAGTGCTGCGGTCACGGTGTCGAGCTGGTCAGCGGTGTAGGTGCGGTTTTCAAAGGTGTAGCCGTTGCCGCTGACGGTGATGTCAATGAAAGCGGTCTGCTTTTCCGTGGTGACAGTCGTTGTGATGAGGAAGGTGTCCGTGGTCATCTCGGTTGTTTCGGCTGTTGTGACAGCGGTGGTCTCTGCAGTGGTCTCTGTCTGCATGGATGTTACGGCTGCGGTTGTTTCCGGCTGCTTGGTATTGCCGCCCGATTCACTCTGACCGAATCCGGGGATGATGCCGCCGAAATATGCAAGCAGTGCAGCTGCTGCAGCGACACCGCAGGCACCGCCCGCGACGAATTTGCCCTTGCCGCTTTTCTGGGATTCAGGTGTGCCGTTCTTGGCTTCCTGGTTGCTCTTTTTACTCATTCCATAGCCCTCCGTTTCGATTCATCATATTCCGAGATATAAAGGTATGGGTACTGCCCGCGCAGCTCTGTGAGGATC
>JAFZPL010000121.1 GCA_017550355.1 Oscillospiraceae bacterium
GATAGCACGCTATATCATGGATTTGTAGCGATAAAATAAACCAGAGGTTGATTTTACTTTCATGGAAAAACTGATAACCATAGAAAATGCGCATTTTTCCTATCCGGCGATAGAGGAGGGTGCGAAGCCGACAGAGGTGCTCAAAGGCATCTCGCTGGAATTTGAGCACGGCGAGCTGGTGGCGGTGCTCGGGCATAATGGCTCGGGCAAATCCACGCTTGCAAAGCTCATGAACGCGATTCTGCTGCCGACAGAGGGCGCCGTGACCGTCTGCGGGATGGACACCAAGGACGAATCAAAGCTGATGGAGATCCGCCAGCATGTCGGCATGGTGTTCCAGAATCCGGACAACCAGATCGTCGCCACGATCGTGGAGGAGGATGTCGCGTTCGGGCTGGAAAATCTCGGTGTGCCGCCCGATGAGATGCGCGTGCGCGTCGATCAGGCACTCCACGCCGTCGGCATGTACGAATACCGCAATCACGAGCCGCATCAGCTCTCCGGCGGACAGAAGCAGCGCGTCGCGATCGCCGGCATCATTGCCATGCGTCCGGACTGCATCGTGCTGGATGAGCCCACCGCGATGCTGGATCCGCAGGGACGCAAGGAGGTCATGCGCACGGTGAAGATGCTGAACCGCGATTACGGCATCACGATCATTCTTATCACGCATGAGATGGACGAGGCGGCGCAGTGTGACCGCGTGATCGTGGTGGACAGCGGCAGCGTCGTGATGGACAATGTGCCGAAGAAGGTGTTCTCGCAGGTGACGAAAATGCGGGAGCTGGGGCTCGATGTGCCGCAGGCGGCGGAGCTTTGCCATCTGCTGCGCGAGGCAGGCTATGATCTCTCGCCGGAGATCCTGGACGCGGACGAGTGCATTGATGCACTTGCGGCGATTTTTGAGCAGAAAGGAATCATGTAAATGCCGGTTCTTGAGGCAAAGGATCTGACTTATACATACAGCATCGGCTCACCGTTCGAGAAAACGGCGGTCGATCATATTGATCTGGCAGTCGAGCCGGGCGAATTTGTCGGCATCATCGGGCATACGGGCTCCGGAAAATCCACGCTCATGCAGATGATGAACGGTTTGCTCCAGCCGACTTCCGGCAAGGTGCTGCTGGACGGAAAGGATATCTGGGAAAAGGGGACCGACCGCCGCGCCGTGCGGTTTAAGGTCGGGCTGGTGTTCCAGTATCCGGAATATCAGCTTTTCGAGGAAACGGTCTATAAGGATATCGCGTTCGGTCCGACGAATATGGGACTTGACAAGGATGAGATCGACCGCCGCGTGCGGGAGACCGCGAAAATCGTCGGGCTTTCGGACGATCTGCTGGAAAAAGCGCCCTATGCACTCTCCGGCGGACAGAAACGGCGCGTCGCGATCGCGGGCGTGATGGCGATGGAGCCCAAGGTGCTGATCCTTGACGAACCGACGGCGGGACTCGATCCGCGCGGCAGAACGCAGATCCTCTCGCAGATTGCAGCATTCCGGAAATCCTCCGGCTGCACGGTCATGCTGGTTTCGCACAGCATGGAGGACGTCGCGAAATATGTCTCCAAGCTGCTGGTGCTTTCCCGCGCAAAGGTCGTGTGCTACGATACGCCTGCAAATGTCTTTGCAAGGGGCGATCAGCTTTCTGAGATCGGTCTGGCACTTCCGCAGGTCACGCGCATTTTCCACGGCCTTGCGGAGCGCGGCGTGCATGTGCCGGAGGAGGTCTACACCGTGAAATTCGGTGCGGAACAGCTGCTCTCTCTGCTGAAAGGAGGGAAAGCCGATGATACGTGATATCACGATCGGGCAGTATTTCCCGATGGACAGCGTCGTCCACAGGATGGATGCGCGGTTCAAGATCAATATCACGCTGATCTTTCTGGTGATGCTGTTCTGGGGACAGTCGGTTGCAGCACTGGCAGCAGGACTCATTTTTGTGGTTACGGCGACGGCGCTTTCCAAGATTCCTCCGAAAATGATTGTCAAGAGCCTGAAACCGATCGTGCCGATCCTTATTATCACCGGCGTGCTGAATCTGTTTCTGCTGGACAGCGGCAAGGTCTATTTTGAGTGGGGAATTCTGAAGATCACAGAATCCGGCGTGCAGACCTCGGTCTTTATGATCGCGCGGATGTGTCTGCTGATCGCAGGTACATCGCTGCTGACCTATACCACATCGCCGATCGTGCTGACGGATGCGATCGAGGCGCTGCTCTCGCCGCTGAAAAAGCTGAAGCTGCCGGTGCATGAGCTGGCGATGATGATGACCATTGCGCTGCGGTTTGTCCCGACGCTGATCGAGGAGACCGAAAAGATCATGGCGGCGCAGAAGGCACGCGGTGCGGATCTTGAAAGCGGAAATATCATCCAGCGTGCAAAGGCACTGGTGCCGATCCTCGTGCCGCTGATCGTTTCGGCGTTCCGGCGCGCAGATGAACTTGCGCTGGCGATGGAGTGCCGCTGCTATCACGGCGGTGAGGGACGCACCCGTCTGCGGGAGCTCAAGAGCGCACCCCGTGACTATATTGCGCTGGGCGTGACACTGCTGATGCTGGCGGCGGTCATCACTGTCAACGCAATACTGAATTAAGAAGGAGAAAACATTCTGCTTCATCATAAAGGATAGTTTTATGCGAACTTTGAAAATGACGATTGCTTACCGCGGCACGAAATATCACGGATTCCAGCGGCAGCCCAATTCCTATACCGTGCAGGAGGAGCTTGAAAAGCAGATCTCCCGCGTGCTGAACGGGAAAACCGTGACCTATGGCTGCTCGCGCACTGATACCGGTGTCCATGCGAACGAGTTTGTGCTGCATCTTTACACTGAGCGGGAGATCCGCTGCAAAAACCTCGTGCGTGCGCTGAACGGCTATCTGCCGGATGATATCTCGGTGCTTGCCTGCGAGGATGCGCCGGCGGATTTTCATGCGCGGTTCCAGTGCCTCGGCAAGGAATACCTCTATAAGATCCATAACCACGAAAGCAAGGATCCGTTTTCGACCGATCTTGCGTTTCACTACCGCCGCCCGATGGACGCAGAGCTGATGCATCATGCGGCGCAGGCAATGGTCGGCACGCACGATTTTCACAGCTTCTGCGCACAGGCGCGGCCGGACACCGACTGTGTCCGTACGATCTATGCGGCGTCATGTGTGCGGGAGGGGAATGAAGTGTATGTGCGTGTGCGCGGAAACGGATTTCTCTATAATATGGTGCGCATTTTTGTCGGCACGCTCATCGACATCAACGAGGGCATTTTCCCGCCGGATGCATTGAGCGGGATCATTGCCGCCAAGGACAGGCTTGCGGCCGGAAGAACGGCAATGGCGCACGGGCTGTACCTCAACAAGGTCTTCTATGACAGCCCCGAACAAATGAAAGGATGACAGGCAATATGCAGAATAAGCCGGTGAAACAGAAAAAGCCGGAAAAACAGGCGGATATCTATGCTGTCCGCAAGCAGAAGAAGCGCCGGAAGATCCTGAGACGAAGCGCGTGGTTCATTGCAGGTGCAATCTTTCTGATTGTGATCTATCAGAAGCGGGATGTCTGGCTGCCGAAGCTTGAGAATATCAGCGGCAGATCGGGTGTGCATAATATTTCGGAGGAGCAGGATCAGGCGGATTTCCCGATCACGGTCTATTCCGGTACACAGTATCAGGCGGCACCGCTCGGCGGATATCTCTCAATCCTGAGCGATTCCTATCTCCATGTCTACGAGCACGGCGGCAGCACCAAGAATATCCGGCAGCAGACCTACGGCAACGCGATTCTTCGCACAGAGGGTGAATTCGGGCTTGTATATGAGAGCGGCGGCACGCGGTTCCGTCTTGAAACGGCAGAAAAGGCGGTTTACGAGAAATCCGTGAGCGATCAGATCATTTACGGCACTGTCTCCGCCAAAGGCTATGCTGCGCTGATCACCATGTCCGACACCTGTGCGTGCAAGCTGTTCATCTTCAACGAGAAGGGACAGCAGATTCACCAGCGCGACTGTGTCGAACAGCTGAGCTGCCTCTGCTTCCTCCCGGATTCGACCGGATGCTACGCTGTGAGCATCGGCACAGAGGCGGGAAGCATGCAATCTTATGTGCATAAATACAGTTTTTCGGAAAAGTCTGCGATTTGGAAGAGCAAACCCCTTGACACGTTCGCGATTTCGGTATATAATACCAATGATGGGGGTGTATGCCTGATCGGAGATCGGCGGGCTGCGTATCTGACGGCAGGCGGCGGCATTCTCCATGAGTATATGTATCCGGATACCTTTGAGCAGGGGTGCTTTGCGGGGGACACGGCGGTGATCCTTACAAGCAACAAGGAACAGCGGACAAGAACGCTGACTGTTTACCCGCTTGAGACCGGCCAGCCTGTGACCAAGAGTTACGGGAAGGAGATCCGTTCGGTCGGGATCTATCCGGAGCGCAGGGAAGTGCTCGTGCAGATGCGTTCCAAAGTGCTGGAACTGGATTATTCCTGCGAGATGAAGAATTCGATCCCGGTCATGGACGGCTGCGATCGGTTTCTGCGGATCGGCGCAGATCTGTATCTGCTCGGCTACAACACGGTGGATCGGGTATCACTTTCCTGACGGGATGCGAAGAGAATATTTCTCCGGTCGATACGGGGGACAACAGGAGGAAATAGAATAGATGGAAACCAGCTTTTGGTGGGTATTTGATGCGATGTGTGCGGTCATTGCTGCTTACGTGATTTTTTCCAACGGCAAACGCGGCTTTACGAAGGTGCTTGTTGCATCCATCGGATATGTTGTTGCGGTGCTGCTGGCGTCGGTACTGGCATTTGCGTCCTCGTCGGCATTATATGAGTCCGTCGCAAGGCCGTCGGACCTTTCAGCGATTGAGCTTGTCAATTCAAAAGCCGGTGAATATCCGGAATTGTTTTACAAGGCGATTGAGGCGCAGAATGTTGCTGTGAAGATCGACAAGAAGGAGATCGAACAGTGTCTGCGCAGAAATCCGAAGGAATTTGACAAGGAACTCCGGCTCTATGTCGGAAACAAGGGCGGCATCTTCTCCTCCGCTTCCAGATTTGAGGAGACGATGCGCAGCGTGTTCATCACGCATTACGGCGAACAGCTTGCGGAACGGATGCCACGCTATGTGCAGATGAATTTTGCAAAGCAGGTGGATGATGATCCTGCCATTGCCGGAACAATCATGGAAGCGATCTATAATCCGAAGCTGTCCAGCAAGGATGCAGCAGCGGTTATTGAAGATATGTTTGCGAAGGAGCCGACACAGGAGGTTTTGCAGATCTTTGTGTATCTGATCGTGTTCTGCATCCTGATGGTCTTTGCGGCATTGATTTCGGCAGCACTCGAATACAAGCTCATTTTCAGCTTCAACAAGGCAGCCGACCATGCGCTCGGCGCACTGCTCGGCATCGTGGAAACGCTCGCGCTGCTGATCTTCTTTACGATCGCGGTGCGGCTCGTGGTACAGCTTGGCGGCGGCACGCTGCTCTGCTTCAATGATCCGACAATTGCAAGATCGAAGGTATTTTCCTTCTTCTACGACCATATTTCGATTCTGCTCTGATGCAGAAAATTTCATTCAGAAAGGAGCAGGCTCTGTGATATACGGAGCCTGACCGTTACAGATGGTATTATGCAGTCAATGTAAGAAACGCCCGGCAGTTGTGTTCATCACCACAATGAAGGGCAGCGAAAAAAAGAACGAGGGACTCTGCCTTGTATGCGCCAAAAAGCTCAATATCCCGCAGGTGTCGGAATTCATGGAGCATATGGGCATCTCGGACGATGACCTCGAGCAGATGAGCGATCAGCTCACCAATATGATGGACAGCCCGTCCTCCTTTGAGATGGGCGGCGCAAGCACGTTTCCGGAGTTTTTCCAGCAGCTTTACACTGATTCCGACAAGTCGGAGGAAGAGAATGCCGGTGAAGAGGAAGACGGAGACGATCAGGAAAAGCCGCGTTCCAGAAGAGCAGAAAGCAAGAAGGCTGACAAGGAAAAGGAGAAAAACGGCAAGCACGGTAAGCTTCGCTATCTTGACAGTTACTGCACGAATCTGAGTGCACGCGCAGAAGACGGCAATATGGACGGCGTGGTCGGACGCGACAAGGAGATCTCACGCGTGATCCAGATCCTTTCCCGCCGCCAGAAGAATAATCCCTGCCTGATCGGTGAACCGGGCGTCGGCAAGACCGCGATCGCAGAGGGCATCGCCCAGCGCATCGCATCCGGTGATATCCCGTTCCACCTCAAGGACAAGAAGATCTATCTGCTTGATATGACCGCGCTGGTCGCCGGTACGCAGTTCCGCGGACAGTTTGAGAGCCGCGTCAAGGGGCTCGTCGAGGAAGTCAAGGAGCAGGGGAATGTGATCCTGTTCATCGACGAGGTGCATTCGCTCGTCGGTGCAGGCGATTCCGAGGGCTCAATGAATGCAGCGAATATCCTGAAGCCCGCGCTGTCCCGCGGCGAGGTGCAGGTGATCGGTGCAACGACCTTTGCGGAGTACAGAAAGTATATCGAAAAGGACGGCGCACTGGAACGCCGGTTCCAGCCGGTCAAAGTCGATGAGCCGACTGTGGAAGATACCGTGCAGATCCTGAACGGCATCGCAAAGCATTACGAGGAATTTCACAGAGTACACATTTCGCCGGAGATGCTGCGCCTCTGCGCGGTGCTGTCCGAGCGCTATATCACAGACCGTTTTCTGCCTGACAAGGCGATCGACCTGCTGGACGAGAGCTGCGCGTTCGTGAGCATTTCGCATCCGGAGCTGAACGAATTTGATCAGCTTGCAAAGCGCATTGAGCAGAAGAAGGCAGAGATCGAGAAGATCGAGAATGCGACCGAGCCGGATTATCAGCTGCTTGCAGAGCGCAAGGGCGAGATGATCCATATGAAGGCTCGGTATGACGAGCTGGAGGCAAATCCGGCGAACGTGTCGGTGCAGGCATCCGACCTCGCACATGTCATCGAGATCTGGACGGGTATCCCCGCAAATAAAATCGAGGAGACCGAATACGCCAAGCTGCGCGACCTCGAACCGCATCTCAAGGAGCATATCATCGGTCAGGATGAGGCAATTGCATCGCTTGCAAAGGCGATCAAGCGCAGCCGTATTCAGATGAGCAGCCGCAGAAGACCGGCATCGTTCATTTTCGTCGGCCCGACCGGTGTCGGAAAGACTGAGCTTGTCAAGCAGCTTGCCGCAGAAATGTTCGATTCGACCGATCCGCTGATCCGTCTTGATATGACGGAGTATATGGAGAAGCACTCCGTTTCGCGCATGATCGGTTCGCCTCCGGGATATGTCGGCTATGACGAAGCCGGACAGCTCACTGAAAAGGTGCGCCGCCGTCCGTATTCGGTCATTCTCTTCGATGAAATCGAAAAGGCACATCCGGACGTGATGAATCTCCTGCTGCAGATCCTCGACGAGGGCAGGATCGACGATGCACAGGGCAGAAATATCAATTTCGAGAATACGATTATCATTATGACCTCCAACGCGGGCAGCAGTGACCAGTCCTCCGGCATCGGCTTCGGCAAGACCGCACAGCAGATGTCGAGCGATAAGGCGATGAAGGCACTGCGCGAATTTCTGCGGCCGGAGTTCATCGGCAGAGTGGACGAGGTGATCGTCTTCAAGCCGCTTTCGCTGGAGAACTACGAGCGCATAGCAGACCTCATGCTCAAGGAGACTGCGGCGGCGCTTGCCGAGCGCGGTGTGACCGTTACGTGGGACGAGACTGCACTCAAGCGCGTCGCGGAAAAGGCACACGGGCAGAAGTACGGTGCACGCGATATCCGCCGTGTTCTGCGTGACAGCGTCGAGGACAGAATCGCAAATCTCATCGTGGATTCCGATGCGGTCATCGAGCGCATCCGCATCACCGGCACGGATACGGAGATCCTTGTCGAAAATGCATAATATCAATTTGTCCGCCGGCGTCGACTGTGATGCCGGCGGCGTTTTTTACGGTACCGGCAAGCTGCAGAAAACGGGTTTTTGCCTTTTCTTGCGCCATTTGGTATTATGTAGAAGATTTGTATTGTACATCTCCGGTAATTCAAAGATTCTTTTTGCTATTATGCACAAAATATGCAATACGGAATTGTGAATGTTCCCAAAAATGAAATCACTTGTTAGAAAGTAGTTGACATTCTTCAACACCTGTGGTATGATAAAAGCAGAGAGATAAGGGGAAAACTTGAAGAGAGGTGATTGTGATGAGCAGCGAGCATATTAGAAGAGATTTTTCCGATATTGACAATCTTGACCGCGCTCAGGAATTGTTCATGCGCGATCAGCACAAGACCCTGAAAAGTATTCGTCCTGTTCGTGCAAAGCGCATCCGCGTGAAAAAGACACACCGCACAAAGGAGCGCACGCTGCTTGCCGCTGCCCGCGCAAGGAAGCGTTCTGCAAGAGCCGCTGTGGAACAGCAGACAGAGATCCGGCAGGCTCAGCAGCAGACGACCGCAGCTGAGCTGCTTGCTGCCGCAAAGGCAAAAAAGCAGTCGGCGAGATCGCAGCTTCTGCCGCTTGTCCGTGAGGGCATGGGGCGGCGCGGAAAACTCATTCTTTCGGCATCCCTTGTGATCCTGATTGCCGCCGTCGGCATCGGGATCGGCTTCAGCAGCCGCAGCGGAAAGGAGCTCCTTGAACCGGAACCCCAGACCACCGCAGCCGCAGTGAACGAAACGACCGCCGCAGTGATTCCCGCAGCCGCGGAGACCGAGACATCGGCAGCTTCCAAGGCACCGACGAAAAGTACGCTGCAGGTCAAACAAACAAAATCCGAGGGCACGACAGACGCACAGCAGACCGTGCAAAACGGGACTGTCACAGTGTCGGAGCCCATTCAGATTGTGATCCCTGTCGATAATTCCGTGCAGTCTCAGCCGGTGCAGCATGCCAATGAAGAACGCCCGGAGCAGGGCAATGTGCAGGAAGCACCCGCAGAAACCACGAAGGAACAGCGCAACGCCTCAGTGCAGGTCAACACGACTGTGACGACACTCAGCACTGCGACACCGCCGGCAGTCATTTCGCTGACCGCCGCTGCGCCGTTCACGTCTTTGCCGCCTGTGGTCACGACCATTCTTTCCATTCCGAGCACGACCACCACGACAACAACGACAACAACAACTCCGAAGACAACAACCACTACGACTACAACCACTACAACAACGACCACGACCACGACGACAACAACTGCACCGCAGCCGAATCTCTATATGCGGAGCATCAATGTGAGCAACTGGTCCGATTATAACGGAAAGGCACAGCAGTATGTCACAGTGGAGCTTTACAATGACGGCGCAGGTGCGTTCAGCGGCAGCGAGAAATTCAAACTGCGCTGCAAAACGAATTCCACGATCTCTTTCGTTTCCTGTACCACGGATAATATCATCGGCAAGCCGATGATTTCCGGCAATATCCTGAGCTTCACGTTTAACGGCAATGTCAAGTCGCACGGCTCCAAGGAAGTTGTGCTGCGCGTGATCAGCGGCGAAGCATTTGACTGGGCGGAGATCGTATAAAAAATACGCATAGGATACGCGCAGTTCTCCCGGATGGGAGGACTGCGTGCTGTTTTTATGTTCAGCATCTGAAAATTCGGGCTTCGGAATTGACAAAGCAAGGAAAACTGTGATATAATAATAAAATAGAAAAAAGAAAAGGAGGACGCAAATGGGGCTGGTTCTGAAAGAGACCGTCCGCCTGAACGATGAGATCGACTATACCGAGATCATTGATACGCGGTATCATCTCAACGCATTCAAGGCGGATTTCTACATGCCGTTCACCAAAGAGAACCTGTACGGCATGATGTTCCTCACACATCTGTTCCCCTACGGCGATCCGGCATGCGACACCAAGCGGAAGGAAACGCTCTGGGGCATGGCAAACTACGATCCCGTGATCGAAACGGCGCTCAACAGCGCTGGCGATTTTCTGGTTCTGACGCTGCACTGCGAATGGCTGGACGATGCCTGTGTGCCGGACGGCGAATCTGTCACGGACGAGGTGCTTTCGCATATTCGCGTGCTGCTTTTTGCGCCGGAAACGGACGGAAAAGGCTATGCGATCCCGGAATTTGAAGAACTGCGGGATATTCTGGCGAACAATATGGAATACGAAGAATACAACCCGCTTTCAGGGATCAACAGCAGGATCAACAGGATCTGTTTCCGCGGCGAACCTTCCGAGACGGAGTATCACATCCCGTCCGAAGAAGCGCGGGAGATCACGCCGGAAGCAGCCTATCAGATGCTGCAAACCATGCTGCGGGAGGCACAGATCCGCATTTATGCAACGCTTGCCGCAGAGAATCCGGTGGTGCTTTCGTGGATGCAGACGCAGTTCGGCGCCATATCCCGCCGTACATCGCCGCTCTGCTTTGTCCGGCCAAGCCGCATCAAGGAAAAGCCGGAGAACGTGTGTGAGCAGTTTGATGATTTCACGCAGTCCATTGTGGCTGTTGTCTATAAATATGAGGATGCCCCGATGCGCGACATCATTTATCTCTGCGATCTGCTGGATATCGGGCCGGAATCGCTGCTGTTTCAGAATCTGCGCGAAAAGCACAGCCTGTGTTACTCCTGTGGCATTGATTTTGAACCGGAAAAGCACACGGTCACAGTGACCTGTCAGACCGACCGCGAGCATATCGACGAGGTCATCGCGCTGATTGAGGATCAGATCGAAATTCTGCGGAACGGTACCTATCCGGAAGAACTGGTATCCGTGATCGTGAAATCCTCTTACATGGAGCGCGTTGCATTGTGGGACAGATTTTTCGGCTTCGGTGACTATGTCCGCACGCAGGTGCCGCTTGGGCTGGAGGTCCGGAAGGATTTTGCGGAGTACGTCAAATATACGCCGTGCAGCCGTGAAACTGTCATGCAGTGCGCAAAGCAGCTTGTGCTCGACACTGTCTATGCCGCTGAGGGGCTTGCGCCAGCGGATGAAGAGGAGGAACCGGACGATGACGATGCATAAGCGCATTGACGAGAATCCCTTCACAGGATGCAGATGTACCGAGGTACGGCACGAAAGCGGGCTTATAGTGCGTGTTTGCGAGCTGCCCGATTTTCATACTGTGAGCATGAAGCTCTGTGTGCGGTTCGGCGGACTGGATCTGCATTACCGCACAGACGGTACGGAATTTCATGTTTTGCCGGGAACGGCGCATTTTCTGGAGCATCAGCTCTTCGAAAACAAGGACATCAATGCGCTTTCGGCATTTTCAAAGCTCGGTGCGGAAGCGAATGCCTGCACAGACGGCATCAGCACGGTGTATGAAGCCCACACCGCAGAAAATCCCTGCGAGGTGCTGGCGCTGCTGCTGAAAACGGTGCAGGAGCCGGCGTTTACGGACAAAACCGTCAGCAAGGAGCGCGGCATTATCATGAGCGAGCTGCGTCAGGCGATGGATCACCCGTTTTTCAAGGCGAAGCTCCAGATGCGGCAGATCCGCTGTCCCGGTCATCCGGAATGTGAGGATGTGCTCGGCAATATGAAGAGCCTCAGCGAGATCAGCCGCGATATGCTCATGCAGGCGTATTCGCACTGGTACACACCGAACAATATGCTGCTTTCCTGCGCGGGAAATATTACGCTGGAGGAAGTGCTGGAAACAGTCGACCGTGTACTGGAACGCATTCCGCCGCGGCAGACGGAGGCGCTTTTCCCGCCGGTGAAGCTGATTCCTCCGCAGCGTTCTGCGGTACTGCGTGAACGGCATATTTCCGCGCCGCTCACAGCAATTGAATATGCCTGCGACCTGACCGGAAAACCGCCGGAGGAGCGGTATTACAGCTGGATGTACTCCACGCTTGCATGCGACCTCATATTCGGCGACATGACGGAATTTGAGGAGGAAATGCTGCATTCGGACATGTATTCCAGCGCGAAGCAGATCTATTCCAGCAGCACGAATTTCTGCACGACGGTCTTTCTGGCAGTCTCCGTGCAGGACAGCGAGCAGTATATGAATGCAGTGTTCTGTGAGCTGGAAAACGCGAAGCGAAAGGGACTGGATGCAGAGCTTTTTCGCATCATCATGCGCTCCGCCTATGCGAATGCCTGTTCCAAGCAGGGGACGCCGAACAATATGGCGGGGCTGATGTATGCCTCGTGGCTGGACGGGTTCCAGCCGTTCGATACGGTGCGCCTCTATCATGCGTGCAGGCTGAGTGATATCGAGAAAGCGCTTCCGTCGCTGTTTCCGCAGGAACAGTGCATGCGTTTTGATTTACTGCCGGACAGTTCCGGTGAAGAAGAAGGAGAAGATGGAAATGTTTAATCCCATGTTGGCCGCCGCCGATCCGAATGTGATCGAGTTCCCGAAGCTGGGGCTGACGATGCGCGTGGACAGCAATGCGTTCACGGCATTCAATGTCACGGTGGCATGGTACGGTATTCTGATTGCGATCGGCATGATCCTTGCAATGACCTATGCGTTCCGGCGGATGCGCAGCTTCGGACTGGACGCTGACCGCGCGATTGACGGTGTGATCGGCGGCATTATCGGCGGCATCATCGGCGCGCGCGCCTACTACGTGATCTTCCACTGGGAATCCTACGCGGACGACTGGAAGCAGATCTTCAATCTCCGCACGGGCGGTCTTGCGATCTACGGCGGCATCATCGGTGCGCTGCTGGTCGGATCGGTGGTCTGCAAGCTGCGAAAAGTGCGGCTTTTGCCGATGTATGATCTGGTCGGACTCGGTTTTCTGATCGGACAGTGCGTCGGGCGCTGGGGCAATTTCACGAACCATGAAGCGTTCGGATGCAACACGAACGGCCTGTTCGGCATGACCTCCGGCAATATCCAGAATTATCTTTCCGTCCACTACACCGCTGAGCAGGCAGATCCGATGATGCCGGTGCATCCCTGCTTCTTCTATGAATCCATGTGGTGCCTTGCAGGCTTCCTGCTGCTGCACTTCATCTCGAAGAAATGGCGCAAATTCGACGGACAAATCTTCCTCATGTATGTGATGTGGTACGGTGCGGGACGTTTCTTCATCGAAGGCCTCCGCATGGACAGCCTGTATCTCGGCACGGTGCGCGTCTCTCAGCTGGTCGCACTGCTGAGTGCAGTTACGGCGTTTGTGCTGCTGCTGGTCGGGCTGAGCCGCGTCAAGCGGATGGGTTCGGACTATCAGCTGTATGTGAATACGGAGGAATCGAAGACGCTGCTTGCAGAAGCGGATGCACAGAACAATGCGCCGAAGAAAAAGTCGAAGAAAGAGGAGAAGGAGGAACAGCCTGCGCCGAGCATTCTCGGAGATGATGCGGAGGTTCCTGCTGAGGACGCAAAGTCTGCTGAGGACGCAAAGTCTGCGGAGGAAGCAAAGCCTGCGGAAGAAGCAAAGTCTGCGGAGGACGCAAAGCCCGCGGAGGATGCCAAGCCTGCGAATGATGCAGAGAACACCTCGCCGGCAGAAGCTCCGGAACAGAAGGATGCACCTGCTGAATCATAACAATCTCACCCGATGTGCAGAGACAGCGCATCGGGTGTTTTTTATGGGAGATGTGCAGGGGCGGTTTCAAGAGGTTTTTCACATCGGCAATGTTTTCAACAGCGAAAAAGCAAGGTTTCCACAGCGTTTTCACGTTGAATAAACAGCTTTCAACAGAGTTTTCAATATTGATGCGGTGTGATGCGTCCTGTTTCAACATATTTCCACTGGAAATGCCTGTTTCCAACGTGTTTTCCACACTGCTTTCCACATTTCAACAGCTTTTCAACGGGAATCAACAGTATTCAGATTCTACGGTGCGTGGATTGACGGCGCGGCGCAGATCGGGTATAATAGAGATACGGAATTCCGAAACAAAAAGGAGAGATGAGTTATGGATCCAGTCCGGATCGGCGCCCTGATCCGTTCTTTGCGGACAGAACGGCATCTGACGCAGAAGCAGCTTGCGGAGGCGCTCCATGTGAGCGACAAGGCAGTCTCGAAATGGGAGCGCGGGAACGGTTGCCCCGATCTTTCGCTGCTTTCTGCACTCGCTGATTTCTTCGGCATGGATATGCAGATTCTGCTCTCCGGAGAGATCACCACACACGAAAGCGAGAAGGGTAATATGAAAAAACTGAAATTCTATGTATGCGGGAAATGCGGAAATATCGTCACGGCGACTTCCGAGGCGTCTGTGAGCTGCTGCGGCATCCGGCTTTCCCCGATCGAACCGAAACAGGCGGAGGAGGGCGAGAGACTCAGCGTGGAGGATGTCGGCGGCGAGCTCTATGTCACCACAGATCATTCCATGACCAAGGAGCACTATATCTCGTTTGCCGCCTATCTCAGCGACAGCACCGTGACAGTCTGCAAGCAGTATCCGGAGTGGAATATGCAGATGACGCTGCCGCCGGTGCGCTCCGGCAGACTTGTTTGGTACTGCACAAAATGCGGCATGTTCCGGCAGGAACTCCGTATCCCGAAAAAGCAATGACGAAAAACGCCCGGTACACATTTTCCTGTGTAACGGGCGTGATTTTATGCCTGATGATTCGCCGCTTCTGCGAGCAATGCTTTACGGGTATTCTCAAGGCGTCCCTCTGTGACGGCGTCGAGCAGGTATTCCAGCGTTTCGCCGATTTTTCGTCCGCGCGGGACACCTGCCGCAAGGAGATCGTCGCCGCGGACAGCAAGCTGTTTCACGGTCATGCAGGTGTTTTCCGCGAAGAGCTTTTCGAGCATCCCGATCAGCATATCGCTTTCCGCGATTCGTTCTTCACGGTGACATGCAGCCTGCGCAGTCACATCCGCTTTATGCAGGAGCAGAAGCTGCATCGCCGCTTCCTCGCCGAATTTACGGACGACCTTTTTCAGCTGTTTTTCGGTGCCGTTGAACACATAATCGTGCTGTTCAACCAGCAGCAACACGCGGTCGAGCGTTTTTCTGTCCGGCTTCAGCGACCGGAGCGAGCGTTCCGCGATTTCCGTGCTCACTGCTGCATGTCCGTAGAAATGCCCGCCGCGTTCATCTTCCGTGAAGGTGTGCGGCTTGCCGGTATCATGCAGAAGCGCCGCCCAGCGCAGAACGGGCTCGGGCGGGATCGCGGAGAGCGCTTTCAGCGTGTGCGTGTAGACGTCGTAGTCGTGGTGCGGGTTGCGCTGGTCAAAATGCAGCATCGGCGCGAGTTCCGGCAGCACAGTGAACAGCACATCCGAAAATTCCGTCAGCACGCGCTCCGCACCGGCGCCGCAGAGCAGCTTGTTCAGCTCTGCGTAGATGCGCTCCACAGAAATGGCGTGCAGCAGTTCTTTCTGGTTATGGATCGCCTGTGCAGTTTCCGGCGCGATCGCAAAATCGAGCACCGACGCAAACCGCATGGCGCGGAGAATCCGCAGACCGTCTTCATCGAACCGCGCAGCCGGATCACCGACACAGCGGATCACATGCGCGGCGAGGTCGGCTTCACCCGAAAAGCAGTCGATCAGTCCGCGTTCCGGATGATATGCCATTGCGTTGACCGTGAAATCGCGGCGAGAGAGATCGTCCTCCAGCCGATCGGTGAACGTGACGGAATCGGGGCGTCGGTGGTCGGCGTAGGTGCCGTCGATACGGTATGTGGTGATTTCAATGGGCATTTTGTCGATGACCACCGTGACCGTGCCGTGCTGCATACCGGTTTCAATCACATGGTGATGCGGAAAACACGCCTTCACCTGTTCCGGCCGGGCAGATGTGGTGCAGTCCCAGTCATGGGGAGATTTTCCGAGGAGCGCGTCCCGGACGCAACCCCCGACGATATAGGCAGAATAGCCAGCCGCTGTCAGCGCATTCAGCGCGGTACAGACCGGCACAGGCGGTGAAATGTGTAGAGTCATAAGCGAAATCCTTTCAGGAAAAATGCATTATGAATTGAACTTCATTTGCATAAAGCGTTCGTTATGTGTGAATCCCATTGCGGAATAGAGCTTTACGCCTTCTGCGGATGCGGTGATATGTACCGCGCCGCATCCTGCTCGTTTTGCATGGCGCAGCACAAAGCCGACAAGCCTCTTTGCGATTCCGCGCCGCCGGAATGCCGGTTCAACATACACAGAGGACAGCAGCCCGATTTTTCCGGACGGACACGCAAACCAGGGTGGTTTCTCTGCGAAGGTGATGCCCGCTGTGCCGATGATTTTCCGGCCGTGGATGGCGATCCACAGACGGAATGTGCCGTTTTCAAAATTGCGCTTGTAGAAATCGCGGATCGCGGGGGCAAGGTCGATATCCTCCTTTGCGCCCTCATCGCGCAGTTGTTTGATGCGCAGCTGCACAAGCTGATCGGTGAGTGATTCACCGGACATTCCGAGCCCGCATTGGTTATAGCGCGTGACTGTCCGGATCGAGACATCGTTCTTTTGCCGTTCGATTTTACGGTGCAGCCCGTCGATCATCCAGTCCTCGAATGTCCATCCATGCGCGGGATCGCGGGTAAAATAATCCATATAGTCAAAATCTATGGTGACGATCTGTCCCGCCGCCGGTCCTTTGCACATCAGCAGGGTATCCATCGTGCAGCCGGGTGTTCCGATAAAGATGCCGCCCGCGGTCAGACGCGCCTGTAGTTCGGCTGTCTGTTCGTTCGATGTATCCTCTGCTTCTTCATAAGCCTTTGTGAACGCCTGCCATTTGTCATCGGACAAGCCGCCGCCGATCATCGGGGGATATTCGGCGTGCTTTGCGGCATTTGGGTTATGCTTCCGCAGTTCGTCCAGCGAATAGATCCCGTAATCCGGTGCAAGACCGCCGTTGCCGAGCTCGGTCAGATAGCGGACGAAGTTTTCCGGCAGCGTGAGATGCATCTCCTGTTCAAATGCGCGTACTTCTTCCATAGAAGCCGGCGGCAGGAACAGCAGCTTTTTTCCGTCCGTTTCGCGGAAATATCCGCCGCATTGAGAATATTCCGCTGCGAGCACGCGAATTTCCTCTATAAAATCCATATTGATTCCTCATTCGTTGTCGAAGCCAAGGTCGATGTTCATACCGTCCTCGCCGCATACCGTTTCGGGGAAAATCTCCTGCACAGCTGCAAGATAATCCTCCGGATTCGGCAGCGACGGGCTGTAATGCGTGAGCCAGAGCCGCCGCACTTTCGCATCCCGTGCAATGCACGCCGCCTCGGAGAAGAGCATATGCCGCGTCTCCATCGCCTTGTCATATTTGTCATCGTCGCCGTACATGCCCTCCAGAATCAGCAGGTCGGCATCCTGCGCATGGGTTTTCAGCAGCGGAACAGGGCGCGTATCGGTGCAGTAGGTCACGGTCAGACCGCGGCGTTCAGCGCCCATCACCTGCGAACGATGGTATGTCACGCCCTCAAATTCGGCTGTCTCCTGCTTCTGGAGCAAGCCCCAGATCTTCATGGGGACATTGTTTTCCTTTGCCTTTTGCGGATCGAATTTGCCTGCACGCGGCAGGTGCATCCGGTAGCCGTAGCAGGGGAGGGTGTGGTCGGCGCGGAATGCGGTGATCTGCAGTCCGGCGAATTGCAGAATTTCCTCCGGCTGTTCCAGCTCGATGAAATTGAGCGAAAACGGGAGCTCCGGCGCAATGACGCGCAGTCCCTCGACCGTGTGCTCCAGACCGACCGGTCCGCAGATGGTCAGCGGTTCGGTGCGGCCGTCCACGCCCATCGAGAGCAGCAGCCCCGGCAGACCGCTGATGTGGTCGGCGTGGTAATGGGTGATGCAGAGCAGTTCCAGCGCCTGCAGGGATTTTCCGGCACAGCGGAGCGCGATCTGCGTTCCTTCGCCGCAGTCGATCAGCAGGCTGCGGCCTTCTGTGCGGACAAGACAGCTGGTGAGCCATCGGTTTTTCAGCGGCATCGTTCCTCCGGTGCCGAGTAATGTTACATCTATCATGGGTGATTTCTCCTTTATTCATTCATAATTTATAATGCGTAATGCATAATTGCTCCGCAGACAGTCAGGCATGACGGAAATCAGGTATGAATGTCCTTTTTAGGAATTGTGTTGCTAATATAAATCGGAATATCTCTTTAGAATGAGAAATGTGAAGTATGAAATGAGAAATTGCGGGGTCGCTGCGCAACGGTATTGAAGCCTACGGCCAGCATCGTGCGAACATAGGAACACTTTTCTTAAAGGGGAATTATGCATTGTACAAAAAGCGGGCTGTAGATGTGTGCCTACAGCCCGGTCTGTATCAAGCAATCAGAGCTTTCCGCGCTCTGCAACGATCTCTGCCAGCTCGCCGACATTCTTCATGCCGGAGACCTCGCTCATCGAGAAGCGCATCTTGAAGCGGCTCTCGATCTCGGAGATCAGATTAAAATGCTCAACACTGTCCCAGCCTTCAACATCTGCGGCGGTGGTCTCATCGGTCAGCACGATGCTGTCGTCATCGAAGACATCGTGGAAAATTGGCGTAAGTGCCTGCATAGCTTCCTGCTTGGTCATAGTGATTACCCTCCGTTATTGTTTTCTGATGGTTTCGACTTTTCTGCCGTTGCCGCTGTTCGCGCTGAACGAATTCATGGCAAACAGCACATCTGTCGCACCGACCTCCTTGATATAGGAGATCGCATTCTTGTTGAAATATCGCATGTCGATCACATCGATCTGCTCAAAGGACGATGTGAGCCACGGTATCAGCGCATTGCCGTAGCTGTCCTTGATCACAACGAGCCGGCGGCCGTTCTTGACCTCGGTGTTGAGCCGTACAACATGATCGTCGCCGCTCATATAGACCATATACCAGCTCACCGCTGCGGTCTTGTCGATATTCATGAAGAATTTGCCTTCATATCCGTTCTGGACGCTGCGGTTGAAATAGGTTGTCTTGAACTGCGCCTTCGGGATATAGTAGATGAAGTCCTCCGGGTTGTCCTTGATGGTTTTGTCGCCGGAATAACCGTACATTGTGCCGACATAGCCCGGCTTGACGACCTTCTCGTAATCGCTGATGCGTGCAAACGGCACACGCGCTGTCTTGGCGAATTCCTCCGCTGCATAGAACGCACCGATCGAGCCCCAGTGGTGGTCTGTGCGCATGAAGATCGGCTCGTCGGTATGCTTTGCGAGTGCGCTGTATGCATCGACCGGCTTCACTCCCTCAAAGCAGGAATTGATATAGTTGATGTTCGCTTCCTCGCTGGTGCACATCTTCTGGAATTTTTCCGGCGTATAGAACGAGCAGGCGGTCGGTGCGACCAGAGAATAAACCTGCACGCTGCTGCCGAGATCCTTCTGATAATTGTTCAGATATCCGGCATACGCCTTGCCCGCGGTCTCGCCTGCCTGGAAAAGGCTGATTGCCCGCTTCTGATAGATCAGAATGCTGTTGGAGAGTTCGCCGTCGCCTTCTTCCTCTTTGACAGCCGGTTCGGTTTCTGCGGGAGCAGTCGTTTCTGCCGCTTGTGTGGTGGTCACGATCATATCGGGATCGTAAGCAGGGGCGGTGGTGACTGCCGGTTCGGTGACATCGGGTTCCGGGTTATCCTGAACGGCCGACGCATTGCCGTGCAGCACGACATCGCTCTTGAGACCGAGGTGCTGGCGGAAATCCGCCGTCAGATTCTTGAAGACCGAGCGGAATGGTACGGTGTCGTTATAATACTCCGCAACACCCGCAGTATATTTTCCGTTGATATAATCCTCCGTCGAAAAGTCCGGCATGGTTGCAAGCATGCGGTTTTCTTCTTCGGACATGGTGGGACGCTCAAACACGACCATGCCGATCGCAATGCCGAAGAACAGTGCAGCACAGACGGTGAGATTGACTGCTGCGGCGATCTTCGAGGAGCGGCCGCTGTGGCGCTTGGCCTGTTCTCTTGCTGCTTCGCGCTGCCATGTGCGGTCAGACTGCCGCGTGAGCTTTTTCACGGCGCGTTTTGCACCGGCGGTGTCCTCCGCATACTGCTCTGCAGCCTCTTCCATCTCTTCGCTGTGGTCGATTGCACGCTGCCGTTCTCTCGTGAAGAAATCCTCTGCAGCAAAGGCTGCTGCCAGCGGATCGGTTTTCTTGACGGGCTCCGGCTTCTTTTCCGGAACAGGTGGTGCTTTTTCTGCCGCGGGCTCCGGTTCGGGTTCCTTTTTCGTCAGCTGTGCGGCGCGTTCAGCGATCTGCTCGACCGCTTCTGTGATCGCGTCCTCGTCGCCGGCGGCAATGGCGGCATCAGTTGCAGCCGTGACCGGATCCTCTTCGGGTTCCGGTTCTTCTTCATACAATGCGTCCTCGGAGAAATCCTCCTCAGCGGGTTCCGCTTCAGACTCCGCAGCGCTGCTCAGCGCGGTCTCCGCAATGATCTGATCAACCAGTGCGTCCGAGCTGCGGCGGGCGGGATCCTTTTTCGCAGTGACCTCCGCGATGATCTGATCGACCAGCGCGTCTGTGTCCGGATCGGAGCTCCTGCTTGTATAGGAAGAAGTGTTGCCGGAAACAGGCTTCTTGCCTGTCACTTCCGCCATGATCTCCGCAACGATGGAGTCCGCATCCTTTTCCTCCTGCACATGTGCAGGGTGTGCGCTGGTGATCGGTGTGCGAAGCTGCGTGAACATCAGCGAAACCGTGTTGTCCTGAAAATCGCGCTGCACGGTCGGATCGTTCTCCGCATTTTTCAGAATGGCGTTTGCCTCAGCCGCTGCCTGCTGCTTTTCGGATTCCTCCTTTGTGGCAGCCTCGCGGCGGATGGCTCTTGCCTGTGAGATCGCTTCACGCCGGGAAACATCCGAACTGTCGGCTGCTTCATCCGGCAGGGAAATATCAAGCTCTTTCTCGTCCATCTTGAAGCCTCCTTTGCTCAGAACCGGAAATACAGGAAGGGATTGTTGGTTGCATCCACGAGCAGAATGCTGCTCAGTGCCAGCAGAACGGCATTGGTCACGGTTTGGAACACGCCGACAGCATAGCCTGCGCCCGCGTGCTTCTCGCGCAGCTTCATGATGCTGTCATAGACCGGGAAGCAGCAGATCACGGCCGCAATCAGCAGGAACAGATTGTTCTGCATCGACAGGCCGGTCACTTCGTCAAACCACGGATTATCGTTCAGCTTGACGAGGCTGCGGAAGAATGTGCCGAGCTTTCCGAGATCTTCAAAGTAGAAGATGCCGAAGCCGATCACAATGACGATCTTGCTGTAAATATGCCGGATGACCAGCGGGATCTTCTTCATGCGCTTCTTGCCGAGCATCTGTTCAAACAGGATGAACAGTCCGAAGTAAAGGCCCCAGATGATGAAATTCCAGTTTGCGCCGTGCCAGAGACCGGTGCAGAACCAGACGAGGAACAGGCCGCCGTATTTGCGGCGCTTGCCGAAGATCGGGACATAAAGCAGATAATCGCGGAAGAATGTGCCGAGGGAGATGTGCCATCTCTGCCAGAATTCCGCGATGTCCTTGCACATAAACGGATGGCGGAAGTTTTCGTCGAAGTGGAAACCGAGCATCCGTCCCATGCCGATCGCCATGTCGGAATAGCCGGAAAAGTCGAAATAGACCTGCATCGCGTAGACGATCACGGCGTACCATGTACCCGCGACGGAGATCTGACCGCTGCCGTCCTTGAAGAACTGGTCGACAATCGTGGAGAGGTGGTTTGCGAGGACGACCTTTTTTGCAAGACCGATGATCAAACGGGTGAAGCCGTCGGAAAGGTCAGTCAGTGTGACTCTGCGGCTGTGGATCTCCGCTTCGATCGTACTGTAACGGACGATCGGGCCGGCGATCAGCTGCGGGAACATGGAGATATAGAGCAGAAGATAAAGCGGATTGCGCTGCACCTTGATCTTTTCCCAGTAAAGGTCGATCTGGTAGGAGAGGATCTGGAAGGTATAGAAGCTGATGCCGATGGGGAGCGCGAGATCCGGCACGGGCAACGAAACGCCGGGTATGCGGTTCAGGTTTTCGGCGATGAAGCCGCTGTATTTGAATACGACGAGCAATCCGATGTTGAAGAACAGTCCGAGTATGAACAGAAGCTTGCCGAGCTTCGGATGATTGGTTTTCTGCGTTTTGCTGACGCCGAGCCCCAGCAGGTAGTTGACCAGCACGCTGCCGAGCATCATGAAAACGTAGACCGGTTCGCCCCATGCGTAGAATAACACCGAGAACACCGTCAGTACGACGTTTTTGATGACGATGCGCGTGTGGGATTTATATCCAGACGGAGAAAGCCCGTAGCAGATCAGGCATACGGGCAGGAAAGCATATAAAAAGAAAAGGCTTGAAAATACCATATAAACTGCTCCCGCTTTTGTTCAGATTTCTTATATGATTGCACGACAGCCTGCTATGAAATCAGAACTGTCCGCATATACTTTATTATACCGCAAAAACCGCATTCTTTCAAGATGTATTTTTCATTTTCTTACAATTTCACAAAGAAATCTGCAGAATACAGGGGGATTTTGGAAGCGGGGATTTTTTCTCGTTTTTTTCGCAGTTTTGCTTTACAAAACGGAAGTCCCGTGATGAATCTTTTGAGGATACAGCATTCAGATTTCCGGCATGCCGCCGTCGTCGGGGAGATCCGCAGGGGGCGGCGATGCGGGGAAAGGATTCTGACCGAACGCCGGCTCCGCGCTGCGGCTTGCAGCGGTCTGCCGCGCATATGTGCTTTTGGCAGCGAGAAGCTGCTGTTCGTCGGATGCGCCCACCCCGTCCATGTAGTAGTATTTGTAGAGCATCAGCAGACGGTAGAGCGATTCGATATCGGAATAGCCGCTGTTGAAGGAGGATTCGTTCTTCATGAGACGGTATGTGCGCAGCGGGAACGAGATCTTCTGTTCTCCAAGCACAATGCGGATCTTGTCCTCGTAGTAGGAGGTGTGACGGTGTCCGCGGCGGGAAGAATGGTGCGTCACGGTGAATTCCTCGATGCCGGTGATATCCGTGAGTTGAAACTGCGTTTTGCTGCGGCCGGATGTGTAGAGAAACGTGCCGGTGCTGCCGTCGAAGTCGAGACGCTTGCCTGTGATGCCGACAATTCCGAGCGTACCGAGCACGATGGCGAGCAGTGCCATCAGCCAGTGGCCGCGGAGTGCGCCGTACAGCACCAGCACCGCGAAGATGCCGCCGATGATCAGGGATTTTCCGACGCCCATGCGGACAGAACCGCTGAGTGTCTGCATGATCTGCTGTGCCTGCTGCATCGCGTCTGCGCGGTTGTCAGCGTAGATGCCAAGTTCCCGAAGTGTCATTTCTGCTTCCTCCTCAAACAAAATCGTACCGCATAAGATATTCTTCCTCCGTTTCGCCGATGATGCGGAATCCGAGCCTGCGGTACATCCGCTCTGCATAATTCGCCTTCTGCACAGAAAGCGACGCGCGTCGATAGCCTGCCGCCTGCAATTCCGCGAGCATCGCCTGCATCAGTGCCGTTCCGATGCCCTTTGCGCGGTATTCCGGAAGGAGTGAGATCGCGAAGGACGGCGTTTCGTCGTCGATATGTCCGTAATCCTCCATGATGCGCACCCAGACTGCACCGACAATCCGTTGATCGACGACAGCAGCCAGTGCGCGGTCATGCGCAGACTGCCCGAAATTCTGCGTGTAGACCTGTAATTCCGGCTGCCGGATGATCTCATAGGGCGGCGGGGCGATCCCCTCCGGTACATAGATTGCATAATACAGAAAATCATTTAACTGCGGATATTCCGCGGGTGCCATCTTCCGGATGAGATACTCCATATTACCTCCGCTTTCTGAGCAGTGCCAGCGCTGCATAGTGGAGAACATCAAATTCCGGCGGCGCGATCTCGCTGAGCAGTGCTTTGTGTTCCGTCTCAAATGCGGCAAGCTGTTCTTCAGTCAGCGAGGCACCCACGCCGCGGCATGCTCTGATGCGTCCGTGCCAGCTTTCGCGTGTGAACGGGACATTGACATCATATTCCTCGTGTTCGATCAGTTCAAAATTCTTATATGCAGCATCCGGAATCCAGATGGGCTTTCTGGTCTCACCGCAGCCCGTCCATGTGGGATTATACTTGAGAATCAAATTTTCACTTGCGCCCGCGATCTTGTCCTCGTAGGGGAGCCACGCCATATAGAGGATCAGCAGGAATCCGCCGTCGTTCAGCATGTCCGCCAGCTTCGGCATGACCTTTTCGTGGTCGAAATACCAGAAGCACTGGCAGGCGGTGATGCCGTCGAAGGATCCGGCAGGAAAATCGAGTGCCTCCGTGGATTTTGCGAGAAAACGGATCTGCATGCCCTGTTCTGCCGCAAGGCGCTTTGCCTGTTCGATCTGGTTTTCGGCGATATCCGTTCCTGTCCAGTCTGCACCGAACGGATACATATTTCGCGGGAGCACACCGGTTCCGGTACCGAGATCGAGGATCTTCTGCCCGTTGACGCAGAGTCCTCTGTCCGCGATCTTCTGATAGAACAGCGGGGGATAGATGTCTCGGTATTTTGCGTAATCGGCAGAGGTTCTGCCCCAGTCGAAGGGCTTGCCGCCGTCGATCCTGCTGTCTGAAATATCCATGCTTCACGCCTCCTTTTTATATGAAAAGGCGGTACGCCCCATTCAGAGCGTACCGCCTGCAATTGCCGATGAAACTGAATTACTTCAGCTCAACCTGTGCGCCAGCCTCTTCGAGCTTCTTCTTGAGCTCTTCAGCCTCTGCCTTCGGCATAGCCTCCTTCAGAGTTGCCGGTGCGCCTTCAACAGCAGCCTTTGCCTCCTTGAGGCCGAGACCGAGCAGATCCTTGACAGCCTTGATGACGTTCATCTTGTTGTCGCCGAAGGACTTCAGAACAACGTCAAACTCAGTCTTCTCAGCCTCTGCCGGAGCAGCGCCGCCTGCAGGGCCAGCAGCTGCAACAACAGCGGTAACGCCAAACTCTTCCTGGATTGCCTCAACCAGCTCTGCGAGCTCGAGGACGGAGAGTGCCTTGATATCTTCGATAAACTTCATAGTCTTTTCGGAAGCCATGATAATTCTCCTTTTCAAATATTGATTGATGGTTTTTAAGCTGCGAAATTAAGCAGCTTCTTCGTTCTTCTTGTCCACGAGTGCCTGCAGCGTTGCAGCGAGCTTCTGGATCGGACCCTGGAGAGAGCCGACGAGCTGTGCGAGCAGAACTTCCTTGGACGGGATCTTGGACAGAGCAGTCATGCCAGCAGCGTCGTATGCGACACCGTCAACAAAACCAGCCTTCAGTGCGAAGCCGGTCGTGCTGGTCTCAGCGAACTTGCCGAGGATCTGAGCAGCGACAGTCTGATCGTTCTGGCTGATCGCGATTGCGGTGGTGCCGTTGAGAGCGCCGTCAAACTGATCGTAGCCAATGTTGTGCATTGCGAGGCGGATGAGGGTGTTCTTCTCGACCATGTAGGTCACGCCAGCCTCACGCAGATCGCGGCGCAGCTTGGTGTCGTCCGCAACGGAGATACCCTTGTAGTCCACGAGTACGCATGCAGCAGCGTTCTTCAGCTGTTCGGTCAGAGCTTCGACCTTCGCCTGCTTTGCCTGCAAAACCTTTTCACTTGCCAATGTAATTTCACCTCCACCAGTTGAATGTGCATCCCGCGAGGCACATCATTCCGGAAGGAATAAAAAAGTGCCTCCCCGTTCATAAGGAGAGGCACACTTGTTTTGTATACAAGTGCCGGACTCCTCGGCAGGACTTCTGTGCCTTGCGGCAATGCCTGCTGTCTATGGAATACGGGTTCATTCGAGATAGCTTTCTTATTATAGCAGATTTCGCCCCGCTTGTCAAGGGCTTTTGAAAAAATTTTTGAAAACGGTTCACAGCGTATCTGACGTGCTGTCCGAAACGGTTCTGCCCGCAGCAGCAGCTCTCGCCAGCTTGGACAGCGGCTGCGGTGTGAGAGCGTATTCTGCCTGTATGCGCTCCGCATAGGCGCAGAATGCATCGGGATCGCCCGATTTCAGTTCAAACTCCAGTTCCTCAAAGGGCTCCATATGATCGGAATTGCCGAGCTTCCCCGCGTCAACTGCAAATTCCGCCGTAAATGCACCTGCATCCAGCAGAAACCATTGCCGCGTGAATGCCGTCTGCGCAAATGCCGTGAGGTTTTGTGCCGCAAGAAAGATGCAGATATCCTTCGGTGCGCCTGCTTCTGGCAGCTTCATAAGCCCCTCGCGGAGATCAGATGCCTCCGTTTCGTATTCCTCGCGGACTGCCAGCGCACCGGTCTTTTGCAGGGTGCGCTTCATGCAGCAGACCGTTTTTTCGTTTTCGCGGCGCAAACGCAGCGCGACACCCTGTTCCCGCAGCGTTCTGTCCGGTGTTTCGTAGTAGTCCGCCGCCATGTGCAGGATGCCGGAACCGCGCAGGAACGGATGCTTTGCCAGCATCTCGCAGAACTGTGCACGGATCGCTTCGGACGCAAGCCATTTGTATTCTTTTTCCACAGTGATGCTCCGTTACATTTTTTTGGGGTGATAGCTCGTGAAATCGAACTTGACCAGCTGATTCACAAAGGTGAGCATATCGCCGGTATTGATGAGAAGCTCCTGTGCCGTGTCGGAATCCAGCGAGAGCAGGAAGTCGGCAGGGTACCGCGCTTCAATATAGTAGTGGTTGATCTCGCTGACGAGCGGGAGATAGTCGCGGAAATGCGGATCCTCGACCATTGCCTGCTTGCAGAGCCAGGGCAGGTTATGCCCGTCAAGCAGCTTGTGATTGCGCCAGAGCAGATAGCCCTTCATCGCCTTTTCCACACACTGCTGACAGTGAAACGCCACAAGATTATAGCAGCGGTTATCCTCCAGCAGCAGCTTTGCGGCGCGGAGATCCAGTGCGCCGTAATAGAGCCAGTCGAAATATCGTTTGCTGTCGCTTTCGCGGTATCCTCTAGCCATACAGTACATCCCCCGTTTCTTTGATCGACCATGCGAATGTGCGCGGATCGCTCGAAAGCGTTTCCCATTCGGACTGCTTGTAGAGCACGAGATCATACGGATAATCGCAGTCCACTGCCGTGTAGAGGAAGCATTCCAGCTCGGAGATGTTCTGCGTGTCATCGCGCACGATCAGTGCCAGCTTGAAGCTGACGAGCTCACCCGTTGCAAGGTTGGACTTGTGGCTGATGAGATAGATGCGGATCGGCTTGCCAAGTGCGGCAATTTCATCCGCTGTCGCCTTGATTTCCGGATAGATCATTCCGTTTTCCTCCTATTTATGATATTTTCCGCCCGTCTGGATCTGGAATGCGCGGTAAAGCTGTTCCATGAGCAGGACACGGGCGATCTGATGTGTAAACGTCATTTTTGACATGGAAAAGCGCAGGTCTGCGCGTTTTTTTACTTCGTCGGAAAGTCCGAAGCTCGAGCCGATCACGAAGCTGACCGTGCTGTCTCCGGCGACGGCAGTCTCGTGCAGGAGCTCTGCAAATTCCTCGCTGCTGCGTTCCTTTCCCTCAATGCACATGGCAATGATCTTTCCGCGGCAGCAGGAGAGGATCGCCTTGCCCTCGGTTTGCAGCGCTGCAGAGATCTCCGCGGCGGACGGTGCATCCGGCAGGCGAGATTCATTCAGTTCGGTGAGGTTCAGGCGGCAGTAGCGCGAAAGGCGCTTTTCGTATTCGGCATATGCCTCTCTGAGCCATGCTTCCTTGAGTTTTCCGACGGTGATCAGTTCAATCTGCATCAAAACGCGATCATCCTCCCTTCGGTCTCCGGCTTTGCAACGTCCAGCAGATAATCCTGTCCGCGCTTTGCTCCCGCGAGCGCAGTTTCCACGGCTGCTGCCGCACGCTGCGGGGTATTGTTGGCTTCGCTCAGATGTCCGAGAATCAGCCGTTTCGTGCCGGATGCGACCAGTTTTTTTGCAAATGCGCCCGCATCGGTGTTCGAGAGGTGCCCGCTTTCCGAGGCGATCCGTGCTTTCAGCGTCGGCGGATAGTCGCCGGTGCGCAGCATCGTTTCATCGTAATTCGCCTCCAGCAGCACCAGTTCGCAGCCGAGCAGCGTGTGTTCCACCGTTTTCGTGACGGTGCCGAGATCCGTGCAGACCGCACAGCTTTGCCCGTCCGGCAGTGCCACACGGAATCCGCAGCTCTGCACGGTGTCGTGCGGCGTCGCGAACGGCGTGACCTGCATATCGAAGAAGCAGAGCGGCAGACCGTCCAGTTCATGCAGTACCGTTCCCGCCGAGACGGCGTCACTGTCGGTCAGCTCGCGCATGGTGAGTGGCTGTGCAAACACCGGCACGGAAAGCTGTTTTGTGAGTACCCTGAGCCCGCGGATATGGTCGGAATGGCTGTGCGTGATGAAGATGCCGCGGATCGCACTCAGCGAAAGCCCGCAGCGCTCCATGCCTTCCTTCAGGCGTTTGGCGGTCACGCCGGCGTCGATCAGGATGCCGCCGCTCTGGCTGCCGATGAACGAGGCGTTGCCCTTGGATGAGCTGAATAGCGGATATATCCTTGCCATGGTTATTCGACCGCCTTGATATTTGTGATATGCGAGAATGCGTCGTAGTTCTCGCTGTGACCGGGTGTGCAGTAAACGGCGAATTCGACTGTTTCAAATGCGCCGCGCATGGCATCGCAGGCGGCTTCAAACGCCTTTGCGACGGTTTTCGGCGGATCGCAGAACACGCCGCAGCCAAATGCGCCGAGAATCAGCACATCTGCGCCGTGAAGCGCCGCAACCGAAAGAATGCGCCCGGTGCGTTCCCGCAGGAGGAGATCCAGATCCGATTCTGTCGGGAGAAACGGCTTTTTCGCGTCTGGATCATACCGCAGATCCGGCGCAGCACAGGTGATCACGTCAGTTTGATACCAGTCCTCACGCGGCAGCGGCGCACAGCTGTCCGTATCGGCGCGGATTACCGTGACGGCCGGCGTGAAGATGCAGTCACTGTTGTTTTCTCTGCCCATGCGTCCCGCTTCGATGTCGCTGCGGTGTTTCCGGTAGAACTGCTCAAACATGCGGGAATCGGTGAGGGCGGGGTAGAGGGTGCTGATCCGGCAGAGACATTCCTCCTGCGCAGATGCACCGCGTGTCACGCCGCCGCCCGGCATATAGGCTGAGGCGAAATTCAGCACGCAGACATGCTTTCCGGCTTTTGCGTAGGGTGCTGCCGCTTCAAATGTCCGCCTGCGGGAGAGAATCCGCGTTTCGGCGCAGGAAAAGCGGTGTGCCGGAAGCGGCGGAAGTGCCGTGTCTGCCGGATAGAACATCTGTCTCTCCGTGCTTTGTCTGCATGCGGCGGCGAGTGCAGGATCGTTTTTCACGGTCTGCATTGTCTCCTCAAAAATACGAATGCGTTCTGCACGGTCTGCCATGCGGAATCCCCCTTTCAGTTCCCGTCAGTCGTCGGGATCTTCGTTTTGTTTTATATACAGATCGAGAAATGCCGGAAGTGAATCAGCTTTCTTTTCTGCATACGACACAGAATAAATGTTCCGGTTATATAGCAAAAGGGCGAAATCTCTTTCGCCCTGATCTGCCGATTGAATTAGCACGCATTTTCTGCTGCGTGATCCTTTTCCTTGTCTGCTTCCGCGCTGTTGTCGATCGGGGCAGCTTCCTTGTGGATATCTGCGCCCAATGCATTCAGCTTGCCGACCATATCTGCATAGCCGCGCTCGATATGGAAGATATTGCCGATGCGGGTGGTGCCATTGGCTGCAAGTCCCGCGATCATCAGTGCTGCGCCTGCACGCAGGTCACATGCACGGACGGGCGCACCTGTCAGCTTGCCCTTACCCTCGATGACAGCAACCTTGCCGTCCACCTGGATATCCGCGCCCATTCTGCGCAGCTCTTCCACATACTGGAAGCGTGCGTCGGAAACGCCCTCCTTGATCATGCTGGTGCCTGTTGCAAGGCAGAGCAGTGCGGAGATCTGCGGCTGCATGTCCGTCGGAAAGCCCGGATGCGGTCTGGTCTTGATGTTGGTCTTGACGAGCGGGCCGTCCACGTAGACACGGACAGCGTCGTCGTACTGCTCGATCTTCACGCCGATGCTCTGCATCACGTCGATGATGGACTCCAGATGCTTCGGAATGACGTTCTTGACGAGCACATTGCCGCCGGTCGCGGCTGCGGCGACCATATAGGTGCCGGCTTCGATCTGGTCAGGAATGACTGCATAGCTGGTGCCGTGCAGATGCTTGGTGCCGCGGATACGGATGGTATCGGTGCCTGCACCCATGATATCGGCACCCATCGAATTGAGAAAGCTTGCGAGATCAACGATATGCGGTTCCTTTGCGGCATTTTCGATCACGGTCATGCCCTCAGCCTTGACACCGGCGAGGATCGCGTTCATCGTTGCACCGACGGTCACGCAGTCGAAGAAGATCTGTGCGCCCTTGATGCCGTTTGCGGAAGTGATATCCGCCATGCCTCTGTCCACGACAGCGTTTGCACCCAGCTTGTTGAATGCTTTCAGGTGCTGGTCGATCGGACGGTCGCCGAGGGGGCATCCGCCGGGCAGTGATACGCGGCAGTAGCCGTAGCGGCCGAGAAGTGCGCCCATAAAGTAATAGGAAGCGCGCATTTTGCTTGCGCTTGCATACGGAACGGTCCAGCCCTGTACCGGACGGGGATCAATGCGGTAGGTTCTGCTGTCGATCTTTTCCACGATTGCGCCGAGTTCTGTCAGGATCTGAAGACTGATCGTAACGTCACTGATCGCCGGCACATTTTCGATAACGCACGGCTCGTCGCACAGCAAAACGGCAGGGAGAATCGCAACGATCGCATTTTTTGCGCCGCTGATCTCGACTTCTCCGTTCAGCGTTCTGCCTCCGCGGATCACATATTGCATTGGTTTCATCACAGCTTGCTCTCCTTGTTCTCTACATTTTGTTTTAATTTCTTGCGGGAGGATCTCTCCCGCTCTCCGATTATCTATCGTTTCCAAATCTGCATCCATCATTCTGTTTCAGTCTCTGTTTTCTGCTCCTCGCCGGCAGCATTGAGCCAATGGACGCCGCTGCCGTCATAGGGAACGATCTCTGCTTTTTCGATCACGACGGATTTTTTCGGTTTTTCCCTGACCACATCGACATTCTGGATCTCCAGACAGATATCCAAGCCGTCAAAGACCTGACCGAACACCTCGTAACCGCCGTCGAAGTACGGCTGCCCGCCGTACTGATAATACATCTCCTCCGTTTTTCCGCTGTAAAGTCTCCCGTATTCCGAGAGCAGTTCAAAAGTTTCTTCGTTTACGGCTTCGCCTGTGACAATGTAGAACTGGCTGCCGTTCAGCTTGTCCGAGCCCACTGCGTAGCCGACTGCTCCTGTCAGATTCCGCAGCCCCGGATTGATTGTCTGCTCAAAGCCGCCGTCTTTCCAGAAGTCCTCGCCGCCGGTGCTGTCTCCTTTTGGATCACCGGACTGAATGACCGCATTTTTGACTACCCGATGAAAAATGAGCTCATCGTAGTAGCCGCTTCGGATCAGTTCCTTGAAGTTCTCCACACCCTTGGGACATTGCTCCTCAAAGAGCCTGATCTTGACATCGCCGTAATCCTTGATGTGAAATACTGCGATCTCTTCGCCCTCCTTCGGTGCCGTGAAATTCAGGAACTGCTCATTATCTAAAACGACCTTCTTCTGCTCGCAGCCGCACAGCATACACAGTACGGATGCCGCGGACAGCGCGGTCATCTTCATTATTCTGCGCATCGGATATCTCCTTTTGCAGCCGGGCAGGGATAGACTGCCCCTAGCTTAATAGAAGTATTATACCATGATTTTCCGGATTTGTAAAGCCGAATTTCAATATTCTGTAATACTTTTCTAAGAATTACGAAATATCTGCCATAAAAAACGATGATTCAGCCAAAGGTTCCAAGCTCCATGCTGCGGATTTTCAGATCTTTTTCCGGGCGTGTCTGGTTCTCCTCACCCTTGAGTGCAACGGATGTGATCGCGTCGAGTACATCAAAGCCTTCGACAAGCTGCCCGAACACGGTCATCTGCTGTGCATAGTTCGGAATGCCGCCCTTTTCGATGAGTGTCTCCGCCACCTTTGCCATGTTGTCGCCGGTCTGGGAACGGAGTCCCTCTTTGATTTCATCGGTCATTTCGATCGTGTCGCAGACGAGAAACCGGCTGCCTGTGTAAAACGCGGTCGTGCCGGTCAGTGTTTTCCAGAAACCCTTTTCCTCACGGACAGTCATGGCGCAGAGTGCGCCGCGCAGAGGCCAGAGCTTCGGAGAAAGCTCCCGCTGCACGTTTTCCTGCGGGGTATCAAGTGCACCTTCCGCGGTCTTGCCGTCCTCGGTCTTCGCGCCGCCGGAGAAGAAAATGTCCTTCTCAACGCGGAAGATGTAGGTGTCGTTATAGTAGCCGCTTTCGCAGAGAGCGCGGAAATTTGCGACGGTCTGCGGAGACTGCTCCGGATAGAGCTGATATTTCATATCGCCGAGATCCGTGTGCATAATGACATAGGGATCGCCGGCTTTCGGCTCGTCGAGCTGGATCAGGGCGATATCCTCGTCCTGGAGCATGGCGGAATAGCCGTTTGTCATATTGAACCAAATCGTGAATGCGACCGTGGTCAGCAGCGTAAAGATGCAGCAGAGCGACAAGCCCTTTGCAAGACGGGATTTGCGCGGTGCGGGACCGTGAGTTCTCATAGCCATTCTTTTTCCTCTGGTTTCATTAGATTTTTCCCATATATTATTATACCACGTTTTCTGCGAAAGTCAAGCGGCGGGCAGGCGCAAATGAAGAATTTGTGAAGAGTCTTGCGTTTTCATGCCGGATATGATATGATTAGAGGGTATTTGATTGGAGTTGATGCAAATGAAACGGAATCCTCCGCAGACCGGCAGGCGGGAGGGCATCGGTGCAGTTCCCGGTGCGATTGCAGCCGTCCTCTGTGCGGGCGTGCTCCTCATGCTGCTGTTTGCGGCATACCATATATATCCTTTCGGTGAGAATACGGTGGTCTGGTGTGACATGGTGCAGCAGGGCGTCCCGCTGCTGGAACAGCTGAAACGGATGGCAGAGCGCGGAGAATGGCTCGGCTATACCGCGCTGGATGCCGGCGGGATGCAGTTTTACGGTGTATTTTTCTTCTTTCTGAGCAATCCGTTCTCATTTCTTGTATTCCTGACGGATCTCCGCGCAGATCAGCTCGTCGGACTGCTGACGGCGGCAAAGCTGGCGCTTTCCGCGGGAACGGCGGCGTTCTGGCTGAAACGGCATAACCCGAAGCTGTCTCCGGGGCTGCAGATCCTGCTTGGTATGATGTACGGCTGCTGCGGCTACGGCTTTTTCTACTATCAGAATCTTATGTGGCTGGATATCCTGGCGCTGTTCCCGCTGCTCATGTGGGGGCTGGAGCGCCTGTTTTTCCGGCAGAAGCCTGCGGCATACTGCGTGGTCCTCTGCATGATGATGGTCAGCTGCTATTATCTCTGCTATATGGCGGCGCTGTTCATTTTGCTGTTCGGTTCGCTTTCGCTGCGGTTTACGGTCTCTCCGGAGAAACGGAAGCAGACTGCCGTGCAGTTCTTCGGTGCCAGCTTTGCCGCTGCTTGTCTGACGGCACCCGTCTGGCTGACCTGTTTTCTCCAGATCTCACGCTCCGCACGGACGGTCGGACTGATCGTATCGCTTGCGGGGACGCCGCTCATGTGCCGCACGGAGGATAAGCTCGCAGTGCTGCTCGGCACCGGGCTCGGGATCGCGGTGATCCCTGCATTGAAAGGCGCTGCAGACCGGGTTCCGGAGGAGCGTTTTCAGCGCGGATGGCGCATTTTTGTACTGCTTGCGGCGGCGGTTCTGCTGGATCCGGTCAATACGATGTGGCACACCGGCAGCTATCAGGCGTTTCCGCTTCGCTGGGGCATGTTTCCGGTGCTGCTGCTGCTCGGATGCGCAGCCGATCTGCTTGCGTCGCCCGATACGTCTGCGAAGAAGCCGAAAAAGCGCGCACTGATCCTGTGCTGCCTGATGATTCCGGTCACGCTCGGTACTGTCTATGCCGTGATCGTCTGCGCGGGTGACACGCTCTTTTCCTACTGCTCAACGCTCTGGGTGGGCGTGAAGCAGTTCGCATGGCTGCTGCTGCCGGCTGCTGCCGCCGCCGCTGCATACTATATGATATTGCGTCTGCGGAAAACGAATATGCTCTCGCAGCACCTCTGTGCCGTCATGATGCTCCCGCTTTGCATTGCGGAGACTGTGCTTGGATTTCATTGCTATGTCGGCAATGCGGGCGGTGAGGATACACAGTATGCGCAGACCTTCGCAATGCAGGATGTCATTCAGGACAGCGGCTTTTTCCGTGTCTCGACGGCAGCGAAATATCTGCATCCCAACATGATCGGCGCGGTCGGATATCCTTCGATCGCGCACTACACCTCCTTGACGCGTGCGGATTTCCTCAGCGGCATCAAGCGCTTCGGATACAGTTCCTACTGGATGGAGGTCTCCGGCTGCGGCGGCACGCTGCTGTCCGATGCGATCTGGGCGAACCGCTATCAGGTCGGCGGTGCGGGCGACCGTGCGCCGTGGATGCGGGAATACTGGGCGGACGGACATTTCGAGATCTCGGAGAATACGCTCCGGCTGCCGACTGTGCTCTATGCCGACGCGGAACCGGACAGAATCGCGGATCTGCCGGAGGGCTCGCGTGCATCGGTGCAGGCATATCTTGCGGAGACATTTCTCGGAGAAGCCGGCGCGGTGACGGAGTATCCGGTCACGCTGTCGGAAAATGCCGTGCTCACGCAGGATGAAAAGACTGTTTCCGTGCAGCGGCCGGATGCACAGAAGGACGGAATGCTGGAGTTTTCCGTGTTTATCAAGGGGCGGCAGGCGCTCTATTTCGATCTTTCCTCGCACACGGACACGCAGCTCAGTATGCCGTATCACCATGCCGTCAGCGTGAAGCTGAACGGGAAAACGGCATCTGCGGATTATCCGACCAAGGGAGGAAACGGACTGCTGTATCTCGGCACAGTCGAGAACAATTTCTGCACGGTCAAGGTGCAGATCATGGAGGATATCAGCTGCGAGAGCTTCGGCGTGTTCGGTATGGATCTCGACCGGCTGGAATCGGCATGTGCGGCGGCAGCGGGGACGGAATTCACCTATGAAAACGGCGTCTACACGGCGGAATGTACGGCGGATACCTCAAAAACGCTGATCTTCTCCGCTGCCTATGACGAAGGCTTCACCGCGGAGATCGACGGCAGTCCCGCGCTGGTTTACCGCGTGAACGGCTGTCAGTTGGCTGTGCGGATGCCCGCCGGCACACACCGGATCACGCTCACGCATCATATCAGCGGGATGATGCCCGCGCTCTGCATTGCGGGGTTCGGGA
>JAFZPL010000122.1 GCA_017550355.1 Oscillospiraceae bacterium
AACCGTGTTGATCTGTCGGATCAATTCCAGCTCGCCGGTGACATCGACATACCCGACGACCTTTTGCAGATTGTTCAGATATTCTGGTTGCTGCTGGGGAATGAACAGAATGGAGGTGCTGCCGTCATAGAACTGATCTTCGGCAACCGCATCTTCGCTGATGACGGCGCTTTGTTCTTCACCCTCGGCGATGACGGCGATCTCTTCCTCTTCTTCTTCGGCAGCGACGGCGTCCGGATCTTCAAAGACGATGGATTTTTCATAATAGTTGAATCCCGTGTCGTCAGGGTCGGAATCATCGGTGATATATTGCGAAAACTGATACACGATGAATCCCTGATCTTTGCTCACGGTGAAACCGGATGTCAGGGTGTCATCTGCCGCTTTCGACGGTTCAACGCTGAGGATATAGTATTCATTGCCGTCGATCTCCGCACGCTCCGTGATGTTCAGCGCCTTGTCCTCGCTCCAGCTGATGATCGAAAGCTCCTTCTGTGAATAGAGCTGCGCGGCGGTATCTTCCTCCTCTTCCAGCACGGCGATCGTGTCCGGCGTGTAGAGCATGGAGTCCTTTTCCCGCTCGCCGGAAAGCTGTGCGCGGAGGGATTTGTCCGCATTCGTTTCGATTCTGCGCTGCATGATAATATTGAATGCGAACATGATGATGAGCAAGGTCAGCAGAACTGAGCCGCCGACCAGCAGCGCAATCCGGAAACGCGGCTTCATACGGTTTCCTCCAGCTTGTAGCCGTAACCCCAGACAGCGGCGATCCGTACCCTGCTGCCGCATGCTTTGAGCTTCTGACGGATGCGGCGGACGGTTTCGTCTGTCACGCGGGTTTCGATGTCCTCATTTTCGATGCCCCAGACGCGGTTCAGGAGATCATTCCGCGAGACTGCCGCGCCGGTATGTTCGATGAGACAGCCGAGCAGTGAAAATTCGGTCATGGTCAGCGCAAGGGGTGCTGTGCCGCAGGTGACCGTGTGATCCGCCTCGGAATAGGTGAGGTCGCCGAAGCTGCGGATTGGTGCGGGCGGATGGATCATATCCATGCGGCGGAGCAGTGCCTTGATGCGCACGACCAGCAGTGATGCGGAAAAGGGCTTGATGAGGTAATCGTCTCCGCCGAGCATGAAGCCGCGCATGTGATCCGCCTCGCTCTCCTTTGCTGTCAGGATGACGATGGGAACATTGGAAATTTCGCGCAGCTGTTTGCAGATCGTCAGTCCGTCCGTGCCGGGCATCATGATATCCAGCACGGCGAGGTCGCAGGGCTGCTTCTGAAATGCCGCAAAGAGCGCATCACCCGTCGGGAATGTGCGTACATCAAAGCCTGCGTTTTGCAGAAATTCCTGCATCACATCCAGAATATCCTGTTCATCGTCTGCGGCATAGATCAGTTTTCCCATGATGTTCCCTCCTTTTAGATACGCCAATGCCGGGCGGGGGAGAATCCCCGTCCGGTCAGGCAGGTTGTGTGTCAGATTGCTTCGTCCTCAGCAATGATTTCTTCGCAGAACGTATCGTCCTCGGCCTCGAAATCAATTTGGCCTTTGTATGCTTTTGCCGTCACATTGCCGTCTTCATCCTCCGAGACGCTCCAGCAGTAGCAGCAGAGTGCATCCGGATCTTCGATGTCGAATCCGGCGGCGTGGCTGTAAATGTCATTGATCTTTTCGTGAATCGCGGCGAAATCTGCCTCATGTGCCGCATACGCTTCTTTATATGCCGCCTCGTTGCCCTCTGTCAATTCCGGCAGGGAGGCATAGAGGCTGTCAAGCTGCTGTTCCAGTGCGTCGATTGCCTGCTGTTCCTCTTCGGTCAGCACGATGTCTTCCCAGTTTTCTTCGTCGTCAAAGACCTGTGCGCCGTCAAAGATGATGTCCTCGTCGCTGAACGCTTCCGGATCGCCGCTCACATACACGCAGACGGTGTTGCCTTCATCGTCGAAGGTGATCGTGCCGGAATTCTCTTCGATTTCGACCTCTTCGCCGTTCAGGATGACCTTCACCGCGCCTTCGCTGCCGTTTTCAGGCACATCTTCAAATGTGACACCGTAGACCTTGCCGTCTTCGGTTTCGGTGCAGGTGACAACCGCATGTCTGAGGCTGATGTTTTCAGCCTCTGCTGCTGTTCCGGATGCCGCCGAGACATTGCTGACGGGAACCATGACTGCTGCGCATGCGAGTGCTGCTGCTTTGAGAATCAGTGTTGTTTTCATAGTGAAAACCTCCTTTGGTATGATATGATTTTGTTCTGACCGGTACCTCCGATCTGTCTATATCATACCATACCGCACGAGATTTTTCCCCGTAATTCTGTAAGGAAATTGTCACAAAACTGTCAGAGCCTGTTTCGTAACTCTCAAACAGCCGTCTTTTCGGCTTTATTTTCCGCTGACTGCGTTAAAAATCCTTGCCATACGTCAGATCACGAGCCCGTTCCCGAATACTGCGATGCGCCGTGCATCCAGATCTTATAGCTGAGCCAGAAGAACGCAATTCCGAACAGCGGGGAGATCCAGGAAAGCACCGGCACGTCGTCCGGCCGCAGCAGCACAAGGCTCGGGTAATACGCGATGAATGCGATGGGAAATACAAATGTGAAGAAGAACCGGAACACCGGCGAGAAAATCGTGATCGGATATTTTGCATAATCGCGGAACCGGTTTGCAAGATCGAGCACATAGAACGAATTCTGGATCCAGAAACAGGTCGCTGCTGCCGTATTTTGCAGGGCGATCATGATGAGCGAAGCCGTGATCAGGAATACAAGCAGTTTCAGGAGCATCAGCGCAGAGAAACCGAGCCCGATATTACACCATGCATAGATCAGCGTTCCGATGCCGAATGCAAGCTGGCCGAGCCCCTTGATGTCGAAAATCTCCGACTGATAGTAGAAAAACGTGTTGATCGGGCGGAAGCAGTATTTGATGAAGTCGCCCGAATAGACATTCTGCCGCAGCGACCAGTTGTTATCGAACAGGCACTGCACCGGCGTGAGAGAAATCAGCGAAAAGCCGTACAGAAACAGCATTTCGTAATACGTCCATCCGTCGATGGAGGGGAAATTCCGGAACAGGATCCAGAAGCTGATAAAGCCCGCGATATTCGTGAAGATCATGCCGATCGTGGAGATAATAAAATCGGCGCGGTAGCTCATTTTGCTCTTGATATCCTGTGCCATGATCTTGCAGTAGATCCGGAAATAAAAGTGAAAGCCTCTTTTTTTCATGATTCAGCCTCCGTTCACGGTGATCTGCCGCAGCGAGGTCTTCCAGAACAGCTTTGAGAGCAGCATCATGCCGATGCACCATGCAAGCTGGATGCCCAGCGTCGTAAAGACGGTCTGCGGCTTCGGTTCACCGTCCAGCAGGATCGAAAGCGGGGCGTTGTAGATCGACTGGAACGGCAGATAGGAGACGATCGTTTTGAGCGTGTCCGGGAAGAATGCGATCGGGATGGTCGCACCGGACAGCAGCAGAACGATTACCTGTTTCATGATATTGATGCCCCAGATGGATTCCGTATACAGGCAGATCGTGCCGACGATAAAATCAATGCTGTAATTGATCGAGACTGCCATGATGACCGAGATTACAAAGTACAGCAGATTGATCCCCATCGGGATCGCGCCGTTCGTGACAACGGCAACGGCGATGAACGTCGGCAGGAATGTGAGAAAAAACTGTGTGACGAAGGTGCCGGAATATGCCCAGAACAGGTATTTCCGGTATTCGATCGGCTTTAACAGGTCAAGCACGATCTTGCCGGACTGAACATTCCGCCCGATCTCCCAGACGATGTACATCTCCATAAAATTGAAGAGCGCCGTCGCGAGCACCAGATAGATCAGCGTGTCGGAAAAGGTCATGCCGTTCACGACATCCGTTCCCGCGGAGGCATAGATCGCTTTCCACAGAAAATAAACGACGATCAGATAGAGCAGATTGCCGACGACCATGACCAGAAACGACAGCCGGAACTGCAGCGCTTCGATGATGCCGGCGCGGGTGAGCGTGAGATACTTTTTCAGTTTCATTTCACGCCCTCCTCGTAGATCTTCTTGATAACCTCCTCCGTGGAAATCTCCATCAGCTGCATGTCCTTGATGCGGTGCGTCTTCTGGAGCTTCGCGAGCACATCGATCACCTTCGCTTTTTCCTCGTCCACGAGTACAGAGATCCATTCCTCATCCGCAGAGACAGAACATTCCGGGATCTCCTTTCCGATGATCTCTGCCTGTGCTTTCAGGTCGCCGTCGATGCGAAGGCGGAGCGTCCGGTAGGAGCCGAAGAAGCTTTTCAGATGCTCAATGTCATTGTCATAGAGCATTTTGCCCTTGTCGATGATAACGATGCGGTGGCAGAGCGCATCCACGTCGCCCATATCGTGCGTGGTGAGAATGACAGTGGTGTTTTTCTTCTGATTCAGTGCATGGATGAGCGTGCGGATCTTGGATTTCATGGAGACGTCCAGACCGATGGTCGGTTCGTCAAGAAAGACGATCTTCGGATTGTGAAGAAATGCCGCGAGAATATCGCTGAGCGTGCGCTGTCCGAGCGACATCTGCCGCACGGGTTTATGCAGAAGCGGTTCGATATCCACAAGAGAGCGGTACAGACTGAGCATATCCTCATAATCTGCGTCCGGGATCTGATAGATGTCTTTGAGGATCTTGAACGATTCAACGAGCGGCAGCGCCCACCAGAGCTGCGAGCGCTGTCCGAAGACGACGCCGATCTCCTGCGCGTTTCTGGTGCGGTTCTGATACGGGACATTTCCGCCGACGAGGATCTCGCCGGAGGTCGGTTCCAGCACACCGGTCATCATTTTGATCGTGGTGGATTTGCCTGCACCGTTCGGCCCGAGATAGCCGACGATCTCGCCCTGTTCAATGGTCATGGAGATATTGTCCACGGCGCGGACGGTCTTGTAATCGCGGGAGAACAGATCCTTGAGGGAGCCTTTGAGCCCCTCGCGGCGGTTCAGGACTTTGAATTCTTTGGTGATGTTTCTGATTTCGATGATAGCTGACATAAAGCCCTCCCTTCAGCTTGCTGCAACGCAAAAAACTATTCTATAATTATAGTACAGAAGACGAATATTGTCAAGATTTTTATGCATGAAATTTGCAGCAGCTTTCAACAAAACGAATTGGGTAATACGCACGAAAACACCTTGCCTGTTTTGTGATGAATGACGAAAGTTCGGTTCTCACACTTGACAGCGTTTCCGGAATTATGGTATCATGGATTCAGCCTGAAAAAAGGGGAGGAATTCAGTTTGGAATACATGGTCAGACGCGCAGAGATCAAAGATATCCCGCGCATTCTGGAGCTTCTGGTGCAGGTCGATATGGTACATCACATCGGCAGACCGGATCTGTTCAAGGGACCGGCAACGAAATACACCGCAGACGAGCTGGTGCAGATTCTTATGGATGAAAAAAAGCCCGTCTTTGTCTGCACGGATGTGCAGGATGTGCCGATTGGTCATGCGTTCTGTATGCATAAGCAGGTCATCGGGGATCATGTGATCACAGATGTGAAAACGCTCTATATCGATGATATCTGTGTCGATGAAACTGCACGCGGGCTGCATGTCGGCACGGCGCTTTTCCGGCATGTGCTGGCGTATGCAAAGCAGAACGGGTTTTATAATATCACGCTGAATGTCTGGAACTGCAATCCCGGCGCAATGAAATTCTATGAAGCGATGGGACTGCAGCCGCGCAAGGTCGAAATGGAGACGATCCTCTGAACCCGCAAAACCGGAAATATCACAGATCCCGCGTGTACCGGCAGGACGGTATGCGCGGGATCATTCTGCATCGGAACCTGTGTGCCGGCAGACCGATTTCTAAATGAATATCTATGCAAAATTTGCGATTAATTTCGATTGATTATCATAGATTGCGCCAAGCGCCGGAGATCACAGAACAGGTATGCACCATCTCATATGTTAAAATGAAAAATAATACATATATAGACAAAAAATACAACTTTGCAGATGCGGCAAATGCAGTCCGAAATGCCGGTAATTCACCTGTTAATTTGCTTTGGCCGTTGTAAATAGAGTGGGCTTTTCGTGAATAATATACGAATTTCCGAAAGTGTTCCTGCCTGCATGGAAGCCTTTCGGCAATAGATGATATTTCTTTTGCAAAAGACTTGCGCAGATTGCGGAAATGTGCTATAATATCCATACAGAGATATAGCTCCCGGTATTCAAAGGAGGATTTTGAAAGTGAACAGGATAAAAAAAGCACTTGCATTTCTTGCAGCGGTCACGATGGCGTTCGGCATGATTTCCTGCGGAGATAGTGAGGACTCCACGCCCTCTGCCATCACCACCGCTGAGACAGATTCTTCTTCGGTTTCGACAACGGCAGCGACTACGACGGCGTCAGGGGATACGACCGCTGTGACGGCTGCCACGACGACCACAACGGCAGTAAATGTGTCCGCTGTTATCAGCAAGGTGCACAAGGAGATCGTGAACGTGCCGTATCAGATGAAAGCGACATTCAATCTGCCGCGGTTTGAGGGGATGCAGCTCCAGGGTCCCGAAACGGTTAGCCAGACTCACGATACAAGCGCGAAATATATCTACACCGGCACGGACGGAAAAACACAGCTTTATTCCGTGAACCTGCGGTTCTATCCGCTGGGCGGTTCATCCTATGAATCCATGAAACAGAAAGCGCAGACCGGCGACGGTTACGCAAAATATGAGAACGGCAATCTGGAAACATACCGGAAAACCAACCAGTCTTCCGGCAAAAACAGAACGGAAGAGCTGAACATTATCGGCGGCAGATACTATGACGGTGTGTCCCGTCTGCAGGTTGAAGTCAGTGCGCTGAAGGGCAGAAATGATACCGTGGTCGATGAGATCATCCGGTCAATCACTGCCGGTGCGTCGATTCAGGCGGACGAATCCGGCATCCGCACATCGGACGGCTTTTCGTTCGGACAGAAGGGAATCGGTATTGCGAATCAGGTCAGGATTGCCGGAAATACGGTTTCGATCACGCCCTATGTGCAGGATCTTTCGATCACGAGCCGCGCAAATTTCGATGCGGACGGCGTGACGTATGAGGTCAGCACGGGCTCCTTCCTTGCAAAATCTGCCTATGATGCCAAAACGGACGGCATGACAGAATGCACGCTTGCCGGAAAACCTGCAAAGGCTGCGATAAAATCCAATCCCAACGGTTCGATCTCGCTGGACGGCATGATCCTTCTGGACGATCAGACGGCGCTGCAGGTCTTTCTCGTAACGGAAAGCGCTGCAAATCAGACCGCGCTCAAGGATGCGGCATCGCTCGTTGCAAAGACCAAGGATATGATGAGCAGCCAAAAGAAGGCAGCGACAACAAAAGCGCTGATCGGCTATCTGACGGAATACTGCAGTGCGCTCCGCTTTGACGATCCTGCGTTGCCCGCTGTCACCACTGTGACCGGAAGTGACGGTACAACCAAGCTGACCGTGCCGACCACGATCACGACGACATCCCTGACCACGATCACGACGACCGTGCTCACAACAAGAGCGCCCAGAACGGAGAAGCCTGTTGAGACGGAAGCTCCCGTTACTACCAAGACGGTCTCGGTTCCGTCCGAACCGGACGGACTGCTGGATCTTTCCAAGCCGTTCCGCAGCAAAAAGGAGATCGCGATTTCCGGCACAGGCTATGCATATGCAAAGAGCGGTCTGCGCATGCGCGAAGCGCCCTCCACATCTGCCGAGCAGCTCAACACCCTCCCGTTCGGCACAACTGTTGAGATCCTCGCGCTTGCCGTGAACGGTGATTCCTATGCAAGCAACAGTACCCGCTGGTACCGTGTCAAAGCTGACGGACAGGTCGGCTATGTGTCCGCATCCTATCTCGCTGCCACATTTACGCAGAAGCCGGATGCGCTCTCCGACGAACAGCTTGCCGCAATGGTCAACTTCCTCTATTGTCAGCATTCTTCACTGTTCATCTCCTTTGCGCTTGACGGCGGCCTGAACGGTGAGACCGATGCAAACGATACGCTCAACAGCGGCGAATATGAAAGAGTGCGCCCCTCGGAGCTGACAATAGATCAGATCAATGAGGAGTTTTACCGCTATTTTGCGAGAAGCTATCACTACAATGAGCTGACGCAGGGCGGCTTCTATATCTCCGCCAGCGACAAGCTTTATGTGCGCTGTCCAAATGTAAGCGGGCCGTCAATCAGCCGGCAGATCGCTGAAAAGGTCACGGATATTTCGGATTCGGAGATCACTGCGTTTGTGCGTCACTATTATACCAAAGACCGTTCCTCGGATACGGAATACTACACAGAGTATGAATTCTCACTCTGCTATGAGGACGGCTGCTGGAAGGTCGGCAAATCCGACTCGATCTATTCCGATTTCACGCGTCAGTCAAACTGAAATAAAACAGCGAATCCCCGCCCTGTATGTGTACAGAGCGGGGATTTTATTGTTTATGCAAGTTTTATGACCAGCGTGATCTCGAAACAGCCGTCCTTGATGTCGGCATAGACCTCGCCGTCCATCAGCGCCATGAGCCGCTTGCAGATGAAGAGCCCGAGTCCGTTTCCCTGGATTTTGTCGGCGTTGCTGCCGCGGTGGAAGCTCTCAAAGATCTCTGTCAGCTCTTTTTGCTTCAGCGAACATCCGGTGTTGGAGACTGTGATGAGCGCACAGCCGTCCATTTTGTCGAAGCGGAGTGCGATCTGTTTTCCGTCGCCGTATTTGATCGCGTTTTCGATCAGATTCTGCAAACATTCGCCGAGCCGGTCAATATCGCAGGAGAGCAGGCAATCGTCATAATGACCGATCACGAGTTCTGTTCCTTTCATGGCAAGCTGCGGCGCATATCTTGCGTAAATTTTGGAAATGATGACGCTCAGGAACGATTCGCCCTTCGTGACAGTGAAATTCATGAAGTCCTCGCTTGCAGCCTTGGTGATCTGGCTCACGAAATGCTCGATCTCATCGGCACGGCTGTTGATGCTTTCCGCAGCCGACTGCCGCTTGGCTTCATCCTTGTAAAGTCCCTTTGCGAGTGCCTTGGCATTGAGCTTGATCGCAGAAAGCGGCGTTTTGATATCGTGCGAGAGCGAGAGCAACAGCAGTTTTTTGTCGCGCTGCATGGATAATTCGGTCTGCCGGTCCTGTTCGATCTTTTCGCGCAGCAGATTGACGCCCCATGTGAATCGCCCGAAAAACCGGCTCTTTTCCTCCGGGATCTCCACGGCGAGATTGCCCCGCGCCAGCTCCTTCGGGACATCGTTCAGCCTGCCGAACGGCATGATGATATGCCGCCGGAGGTAGAGCATCAGAGCAGTCAGTGCAAGCAGAATAACTGCGAGGATCCCGTTCAGGATCCAGATGTAGGAGCGATCCCGGCTCACGGCGTATTCGGCACGGTACAGCGATCCGTTTGCGCGGATGATCACGTAATGCGCGTCCGTGGTGTAAAGGTCGCCGTCCGCTTCGCTGAAAACACCCGTGATTGTTGTATAGTGCGAGAGATCGTAGGTGCCGGTCTCGTTGATCTCATCCGCGAGCCGTTTCGCCTCCACGCGGTAATAGCCGTTCAGTCGGGTTTGCGTCCGGAAGAGCAGGATATTTGTGGTGAGCGCCATTACGACAAAGAACATCAGCAGAATGATGCAAAGCCGTCTGAATGTTTTCATACGAACTTATACCCCACGCCCCAGACGGTCAGCAGACGTTTGGCGTTTTTGGGATCGTCGCCGAGCTTCTGACGCAGACGGTTGATGTGGACATGGAGCGTTTGCAGTTCGGAATCGCTGTCGCTGCCCCAGACCGTGTTGAAAAGGTACTCCTTTTTGAGTGCTTTGCCCTGATTCTCGATCAGCAGCGTGAGCAGTTCAAATTCCTTTGCAGGGAGATCTACTTGCCTGCCGTCGATCTCCGCGGTTTTGCTGACCAGATTCAGCACGACGCCGTTGGCGGAGAGCACATCCCGCTGATACCGCCGCTTGAAAATCCCCTTGATCTTGGCAATCAGAATGTCGATGTCGTATGGCTTTTCGATATAGTCATCTGCGCCGAGGTCGAGTCCGTTCAGCTTGTCCTCTTTGTCCGTCCGTGCACTGACGATCAGAATCGGCGTGTCGGCGGATTCGCGCAGCTTGGAGCAGACGGAAAAGCCGTTCACATCCGGCAGATTGATATCCAGCACAACGAGCTTTGCGCCGTATTTTTCGTAGAGCTCCAGAGCGTGTTCGCCGCTGTCCACGCTGGAGACTGTGTAGCCCTCGTCGCGGAGAAAATCTGTCAGCAGTTCCGCAAGCTCCAGATCATCTTCCACGATCAGAATATCTGTCATAAAAATCACCACCCGATCATATTGTACCATACTCTTCCTGAAAATGCAAGTGTACAGGCGAATTGCCCGCGCCGGAATGTGCAGAAAACCGGCGCGGGACGGAAACAGGGATTATTCGGAAATGAATGTTACGGTGATATCGCCGGAGGTCGTTTCTGCCTTGAAGCTGTGCGGGCCGCCGTTCTTTTTCTGAAGCTTTTTGCCTGCCTTTGTTTCGCCGATCTCGACGGAACCGCTTGTACATGCGCATTCGTAGCTGTAATCCTCCTCGCTGCCGATCAGTTCAAGCTGGATATCGCCGGAGGTGCATTCGATCTCCGCATCGCCGATCTTGGAACTGCGGACGGTCAGGTCACCGCTGGTCGCTTCAAAAGAAATGCTGTCCGCAGTTACATGATCCATCTCCGTTTCGCCGGAGCTCTGATCCTTGGTGATGCGGCGGAACGAGCTGTCTTTGAGCGTGATATCGCCGCTGGTCGCTTCAAGCTCCAGTACGCCGCCTTCCTCTGCATTCTTCACGCAGATGTCGCCTGATGTAGTGGAAATGCTGCCGTCGATGCTGAAGCCGTCGATCTCGATATCGCCGGAGGTCAGGGAGATATCCAGCGTGTCGATCGTTTTCTGGTCGAGCGTGATTTCCACGCGGTTCTTTGTGCTGCTGCCGAACTTGATGCCGGTGTGCTTCGGCTGGATCACGGTCAGCTTGCCGCTGTTCTGTGAGATCTCCGGCACAAGGCTTTCGCTCATGACATAATGCAGGGCGTTTTCCTCGCCGCGCAGGATCTTGATGTCCGCAGAGGTCATGTCAATCTGCATCTCCGAAACGGATTCCAGAGAGATGGTGTCTTCTTTGACATCATCCTGCATGAAGCCGAATGCGTGGATGCCGCAAGCCGAAAGTCCGCAGGAAACTGCTGCTGCGAGAAGTGCTGCCAGAATGATTTTACCCTTTTTCATTGTTTTTTCCTCCTGATTCGTATTTTCATTGCTTAGATATGTGGATATGATGAATGCTTGGAACGCGACGATGGATGCAGGCACTGCCTGCTCCGCGCTTACCAGCCTTGCTCCATGAGCCAGTTGTTGAGGTCGCGTTCGCGGTCGCGCATTTCCTTTTCGCCGCCCTCAAAATGGCCGAGCTCCTTTTCGCCGACGATGCCGCCGTCCACGATATACAGCACCCGGCTGCATTTTGCCGCGACCTTCGGATCGTGCGTGACACACATGACCGTTGTGCCTTCGCGGTTGAGCGCAAGCAGTTCGTTCATCACTTCGTCGGAGCTTGCACGGTTCAGCGCACCGGTCGGCTCGTCAGCAAACAGCATTTTCGGGGAATTGATCATGCTGCGGCAGATGCATGCACGCTGAAGCTGTCCGCCGGAGACCTCGTTGATATCGTTGCTG
>JAFZPL010000123.1 GCA_017550355.1 Oscillospiraceae bacterium
CACAATCCTGACAATAAGTCATGGTCGCTGACCGAGCGTGAGGGCTGGCTGAGACTGCACACCGTGCAGAACGCAAAGAGCCTGCTGCATGCACGCAATACGCTGACGATGCGTACCGAAGGTCCGGCATGCTCCGGCGCGGTCAAGGTCGATGCATCCGGCATGAAGCCCGGCGACCGTGCAGGTATTTCCGCATTCCAGTACAAATATGGCTGCGTGGGCGTTCTGGTGGATGATTCCGGCGCAAAGAAGATCTATTATGCGAACAACGGCGGCTACGGCGGCGACGATGTCATGGGCAGCTATGACGCGATCAAGGAACAGGTTCCCATGAGCGGCGACGAGGCATATTTCAAGGTCGATTTCAGATTTGCGAATGTAACGGCAGACGGCAGCGCGTCGAACAATATCGACAAAGTGAATTTCTACTATTCGCTGGACGGCATGAACTGGACGAAGATCGGCGAAGAGATCGGCATGGACTACAATCTGAAACTGTTCACCGGTTACAGAAGCGGTCTGTACTGCTACAGCACCAAGCAGACCGGCGGCTATGCGGACTTCGACTATTTCGATTACGAACGCGAGGAATGGAACCCGCCGACTGCCGAAAAGAATGAGCCGGAGGATCCGAACGGTTACCTCTTCCACGACACCTTTGATAAAGGTCTCTGCGGCTGGACGGGACGCGGTTCCGCAAAGGTCTCCGTCAGCACCGATGTGACCTTCGATTCTTCAGCGGGTGCGCTCCATGCGACAGACCGTGACAAGGACTGGAACGGCGCAACCAAGCAGCTGAGCCGCAGCAAGTTCAAGGCAGGCCAGAGCTACAGCTTCTCGGTCAATGCGTGCTATACTGAAGGCACAGAGGAAGAGGATACGCTCTATCTGAAGCTCCAGTATGTCGGCGCGGACGAGGAAACGCATTACGAAACGATCGACGAGCAGCTTGTCAAGAAGGGCGACTGGGTGCAGCTTGCAAATTCGTCTTATCCGATTCCGGAGGGCGCGTCCAATGTCTATATTTACGTGGAAACGATCGACACCACGAACAATTTCTATATTGACGAAGCAATCGGTGCTCCGGACGGTACGGAGATCGAAGGCCCCGGCGGCGGTGTCAAGGTACCGGTCATTCCGGGCGATGCTGATGCAGACGGCACTGTGAATGCAAAGGATCTGACGGTGCTCAAGCGTGTGCTGCTGACGGAGGGCAAGTTTGCGTCGAAGGCAGCAGAGAAGAATGCTGATGTGAACGGTGACGGCAAGGTCGATGCAGACGATGCGAAGGCACTTGCTGCATACCTGAGCGGCGAATCCTGAGCAATTCCCCGGCGGACATTGTCCGCATCCATGATCTGAACAAAGAACAGCGTGCCTCCCGCGCAGCCGTCATTTGTATGGCTGCTGCGGGAGGTATTCTTTTGTGTTTTGGAATGCCGTGTGCGCAGTGATATTTTTTTCGGAAGATTTAAAGACTTTTTAAAACCTCCTGCTGTATAATAGGGACATACTTCAGGAGACGGAGATGATACAATGTTTTTCAGAATGCTCAAAAAGGATCTGAAAGAGAGCAGGGGGCTGAACATCATCCTCATACTGTTCATGGTGATCGCCGCGACGCTTGCATCCGCAGGCACGCTGCTGGTGTTCACCGACACGCACGGCGTGGCAGTTTCACGCGAGAGATGCAATGCTGCCGACGGCTGCATCGTGTACGAACCGATGGAAGGTGAGATCGGCAAGGCGCCGGAGCGTCTGATCCGAAAGATCCGCCAGTGTGTGCCGGATGCAGAGATCGCATGGCAGGAGCTCATTCCGGTCAATACGTCCAATCTGGATTTCGACTGCAGAGACATGGTGCGGATGCGCAGTATGTCACACAGTATGTATCTTTCAACAGTGCCGGAAGAACAGGATCTGGTCTACGCCGAAGACGACAGCCCGTTTTATCTGGAAAGCGGACAGATCGCCGTGACGCGGCAGTTTGCGCGGAACACGGGCATTCAGCTTGGCGATGCTCTGCGCATCACGACACAGATGGGGCGGCAGTACGAATTCACGGTGGCGGTCATTGCGAAGGATCCGACCAAGGAATGGCAGACGCGCTTTTTCGTATCTGATCCGGATTATGCGCTGTTCTGCAAGGAAAATCCGCACCGCAGGATCCTTGTCTCAATTCGGGATCCGTTCCTGCATACCGATTCCTTCTTTGAGGGCGTTGATCCGCTGTATGCGCTTTCGGACAAGCTGTATGAGGATCCCGTTATCAAGGAGCATCTCCGGGATCTTTCAGCGGACTGCCACATCGTCAGCAATTACGCGCTGATCTCGATGCTGATCGCGGCGTTTCTCGTCATCGCCGTATTCTTCATGCTCATCATCATCTCCTTCACGCTGCGGTTCAGCATCCGTTCCGCCGTGAAAAAGGAGGAGCGCGAGCTTGGCATCATGAAGGCACTCGGCACGGATTCGGTCTCGTTCCGGTGGCTCTTTGCGGCGAAATACATCACGTTTGCGATGATCGGCGGCACAGTCGGATTTTTCGCCGGCATCGCGGCAGGCAAATTCCTGATCGGGCAGTTCTTCTACAAGCTCTCGTATACAATTTCCGTATGGGAAATGCTTCCGTCGCTGCTGGCAGCAGTGATGATCACGGCGATCGTGATCCTGTTCATTTTCCTGGCGCTGCGCCGGATCGACAAGATCCATGTGATTGACGTGATCACGGGCGAGAACCGTTCGGAGAGTGTGAAGCATGCGGGCAGATTCCGCCTGACGCGCAGGAAGAAAATGAGCGTTCCGCTCTTTCTGGCAATCTCCGATATTCTTGCAAAATTCCGCAGATACGTGCTTCCGGTGATCGCGTTCACGGCGGGCAGTCTGCTTGTCATGTTCAGCATCCAGCTGCGCGAGACCGTCATTTCCACGGAATTTCTGAAAAGCTACTACACGGTCACGGATGCGGATTTCGGTCTGGATCTTTCGAAAGATCTGCGGAACAGAATGTCGATGAATACGGGCAGGCTGGATCTGGTTGAGCGCAATATCAACAAGGAGTTTGAGAAGGCAGGCATCCCCGCAGAGCTGGATATCGCGATGATGTCTTACAGCAGTTTCATCACAGACCGCGGGACGGTCAGCGGTCAGCTCGTCTATGACACGCATCCCGAACGCATGCGGATCCTGGACGGCGGACAGGTGCCGCAGCTGAAAAACGAAGTTCTGATGGATCGCTACACAGCGGAATCCCTCGGCTGCGGGATCGGCGATACGATCCGTGTGAAATATGACAAGTATTCCGAGGACGGGCTTTCGGCATCCTCACAGACAGAGGAATTCGTCATCACCGGCTTTGTTGACCGGCTTGCGGCGATGAACAACACGGAGGTCATCACCTCTGCGGAATTTAGCGGTGCCGTCCTGACGGGATATTGTGCAGCCGGATTCCGGATCGATGCGCCGGAATCGGAAAAGGCAGGATATGCAGCAAAGATCGCGGAGCTTTTCCCGGATGAATCCATTGCGCCGATCAGAGTGGGCGGCGATTTCCTCGCCGGATACGATATCCTGTTCAGCTTTGTGCGGGACGCGATGGTCGTGATCGTGGCGTTCGTGCTGATCTTCCTGTCGGTGATGTATCAGACGATCTTCATGAAGGAAGAGGAAAACGAAGCAGCGATGCTCAAGAGCTGCGGCATTGAGGACGGCAGCGTGAAGCGCTGGCAGTTCCTGCGGATGATGATTCTGTTCGTCGGTTCGCAGATTCTGGCGGCTGTGCTGATGCCGACTGCCGTGACATGGGGCTGCACGTCGCTGTTCCGCGGCATTGTCGGACTGACCAGCTGGCGGTTCACCGGTTCTGCGCTGCCCTGCGTGATCTGGTGTGCAGCCATCACGGTGCTGATGGCGGCGGCAGAATGGATCGTGCTCAGAGGCGTTGATAAGATCGAGATTTGGAGGATCAGAAATGAGTAAGATATTAGAAGTGCAGGATCTTTGCAAGACATATGTGGTCGAAACACAGAGCAACAATGTGCTCCAGAACGTCTGCTTTTCGATGGAGGAGGGCGAGTTCGTCTCGGTCATGGGGCCGTCCGGTTCGGGCAAATCGACGCTGCTCTACACAGTCAGCGGCATGGACGGCATGACCTCCGGCAAAGTGATTTTCGACAATGAGGATATCTCACAGCTGAACAAGAAGAAGCTCTCAAAGCTCCGTCTTCTGAAAATGGGTTTCATTTTCCAGCAGATGTACATGATGCGCAAGCTGAGCATTCTGGACAATATCGTTCTGCCGGCGTATCAGGCGAAGCAGAAGTCCCGCAGCGAGATCACACAGGATGCCGAACAGCTCATGCGGCGGCTGGGCATCATCGAGACTGCCGACCGCTATATGACGGAGGTCTCCGGCGGTCAGCTGCAGCGCGCATGCCTCTGCCGTTCGCTCATCAATTCCCCGAAAATGATCTATGCCGACGAGCCGACGGGTGCGCTCAACCAGAAGGCGTCAATGGAGGTCATGAAAGAACTGGTGCAGGCGAACCGCGGCGGCACATCCGTCCTGATGGTGACGCACAGCGAAAAGGTCGCGTCGTGCAGTGAGCGCGTGATCTATCTGGTGGACGGCAATATTCAGGGTGAACTGCTCCTCGGAAAAATGGAGAACACGGACGATCTGCCCGTGCGCGAAAGAAAACTCAAAAACTGGCTTGACGAAATGGATTGGTGAGGTGTATAATGAAAAGAAAGCGACTGTGTCTGCCGGCGGCGCTCATGCTGCTGCTGACGGGCTGCACGCAGGCGGCGACCTATCAGGGCTTTGTGAAGCCCGATCAGCCTGCATCCACGCTGAAGCCGATTTCGGACACCTATCAGGAAACGGTGCCGGTATTTTCCGATGAGGGTACGCCCGACAGCTGTCTTGCGGAGTTTGCATCCGGCGACGGCGTCTGTCAGATCCGGCAGATGGAGCATTATTACGATGTCACGATCGACTATGCGCATCATACACCCGCAGAAGCGGGCAGGGCATATGCCGAGGCAGTGCTGAAAGTGTTTCCGGATTTTCATTCGATCGTCGAGCCGTACATATACGAAAATATCGTGATGGCATTTCCGGCACTGCGTGATGACTATTCTCCTGTGATAGAGCGGGTGACGGCGCTTGCCGAAACGATCCGTCCTGCACAGCGCGAGGAGCTTTACAGCTATGCCGAAGCAATCTCCGGCGGCGAACACGGCTTTGCACCGGACGGCAAGATCAGCTACGAGGAAGCGCTGACGTTCAATCTGGTGCCGGAGGCGCTCCGCGGAACAGCATGCTCCGCGCTGACACTCTGGGGCAGCAAGACCGTGACCGGCGATATGCTCGCATCCCGTTTTCTGGACTGGAATCTGGGCAGTGATTATCAGATGTGCAAAATGCATGCGGTCATCCATGCGGAAAACGGCAGCCGTTCGTTTACGGGCATTTCGTTCCTCGGCTTTGTAAGCGTGATCTCGGCAGTGAATGACGACGGCGTGTTCGGCGCGATCCTCGATGTGGGCAGCGAGCGGAGCGAGGTACAGTATTCCTATGCGAACAAGAAGTGCTATACCTACGAGCTGCGCTATGCACTGGAGGAGTTCGATACCGCAAGAGCCGTCGGGGAGTATATGGTGGAGAACAGCCGGGATTTCACGTACAGCCATCATATCTATCTTGCCGACGGAAAAGAAACCTTCTGCGCGGAGGATGCGGTCGGCGGACTGCAGAACAGCGGTCTGGGCTATTCGGTTCTGCGCGACAGTGAAACGCCGCTGATGGAATCGCTGCAGTGGGATCATCCGGACAGTCTCTGCGTGGTCAATTCGTTTGCGGCAAAGGGCAATCAGGAGAGCTTTTCCGGCGGAACCGGCAATATTGTGCGGTTCAATAAGTATAACGAATGGCTCGGCGGACAGGAAAAATTCACTGTCGGTGCATACAAATCGGCGATCGCCCGCGAGAAGGTGCGGCAGGGCGAAAAGGAAGGCGAAGCGGAGGTGCAGAATGTGCGCAATCCGGGTACATCGCAGATCATCCTCGTGGATTATCACACGGGACGGATTCAGGTCGCCTTCACGCCGGCAAGCGGGCCTTCGGATGATGTGATTTTCACGGACGTGGGCAAATACTGAAAGGACGAATATGAAGGATATACTGATCATTGAGGACAACGCCGAGCTTGGAACGCTGATCTGCGATTTCCTGCGGCGGGAGGGCTGGCAGACCGATCTTGCGCCGTCCGCGGAGGAGGGCTTTGCGATGCTGGCACACGAAACCTACAAACTGCTGCTGCTGGATGTGATGCTCCCCGGCAAGGACGGCTTCACGGCGCTCAGCGAGATCCGCAGAAGCCGCAGCATGCCCGTTCTCATGATGAGTGCAAAGACAGACGACGAGAGCAAGATTCTGGGCATGGAGATCGGCGCGGATGACTATGTGGAAAAGCCGTTTTCCGTGCGTGTGCTCTGTTCCAAGATCCGGGCGCTGATGCGCAGAGCCTATGATATCACCGAAAAACAGGTCGTTTCCGTCGGCGGTATCACTGCGGATATCGGCTCACGCAGAGTGTTCCGGAACGAGCAGGAGATCCCCGTCAAGGGCAAGGAATTTGATCTGCTGGTGTATCTGATGCAGCACAAAGGACAGGCGATGCGCAAGGAGACCATCTTCGATGAGGTTTGGGGCGCGGACTGTTACAGCGAAATGTCCTCGCTCAGCGTCTATATCAGCTGGCTGCGGGAAAAGATCGAGGACGATCCCAGAAATCCGCAGCTGATCCAGACCGTTTACAAGGTCGGATACCGTTTCGGGGAGGGAACATGAAAGCATACTGGATCAGGATGCTGCGGATGCTGCTGCTTTTCGGGGCGGCAGCTTTTGCGGTGCGTACCGTGTGCAGCCGTCTGACGAATAACAGTTTCCGCGCAAGGAATATCGTTGCGCAGCGCATCACGCATGAGATCGAGGTCTGGCTGGAAGGAGCAGATCCGTCGCAGGCAGACGCGGACACGGTCATCGGGCAGGTGTTCACAGCGCGGCGTGCGGAATGGGACGGGCTGTACGGCGCGGAGAACAGTCCGGATACAGTGCATCTCATGCTGTTCGGGCAGGAAAACGGGATGAAGATGTACGGCGGCAGCGATGTGCAGGTCTGCGGGATCTATGCCGGCGAAACGATGATCGGCATTGCGGAATACCGTTTCAGCGGCAATGTGCAGGATCATATGCGGACAGCTGTCGATATCTGCATCGGGCTTTGTGCGCTGTTTCTGCTCGGTTACGGGCTCTATCTTTATAAAATATTGGCGGAACCTTTTCACCGGCTGTCGGATTATCCGGAACGGCTCTCCAAGGGAATGATAACGGAAAAGCTGCCGGATTCGGAAAATCCCTTTTTCGGGCAGTATGTCTGGGGGATCAATATGCTGTCCGACAAGCTGGAGCATGACCGGCAGGTGCAGCAGCACTCGATGATCGAGCGCGAGCAGTTCGTGACGACGCTCGTTCACGGCATCAAAACGCCTGCCGCCAATATCAAGCTGCTTTCCGAGGCGATCGCGACCGGTCTTTACGATCCGGAGGGAAAGATCAACGAAAAGGATGCGGAGCTTGCCGATCAGATCGGGCAGCAGGCGGATGAGATCGAAGCGATCATCAGCCGTGTTGTGAAGGAATCGACGACTGCGGTGTTTGACTATGATCCGGATGCGAAGCCGTTTTACCGTTCGGAGATCGTCCGCTTTCTGGATGATGAATATGCAAACCGCCTGAAGGTCTCCCGGATCCCGCTCACGGTGGAGTATGAGGGAAATCCGATGGTGCGCAGCGATTTCGACGGCATTTGCCGGATCCTGCGGCAGCTGATGGATAACGCGATCAAATACGGCGACGGAACGGGCATTACCGTCCGGCTCACGAAAAACGAGGAGGGACATTTCATCACCGTTTCCAACCGCGGCGAACCGCTGCCGGAGGGCGAGGTGCATTTTGTGTTCAACAGTCTCTGGCGCGGATCGAATGCCGCGGGTATCAAGGGCAGCGGCATCGGGCTCTATGAAGCGCGGCTGATCGCGAAAAAGCTCGGCGGTGATATCCGGATGCAGACCGCGGCACATGAGACTGCCGTCACGCTCTTTCTCCCGGACGGCGCTGTGATCTGATGATAATTTGAGAAGCTGTCCTCAGCGATGAGGGCGGCTTTTCTGTTTCCTGTGATGCATTTCAGGCAGCATGCAGGGGAAGCTCGTTCGAATGCAGGCCGCAGACATGTCCCAGCGTTCAAGAGGTTCGGAACCATCGACTGCGCGATCCGGCGGGCAGCTTCAACCCACAGCTAAGAACTGAAATTTCAGAACGAATGTTCACCTCCTTAATTCTATTATAGCACACATTTCGTGTTTTGTCAATACCGAAACTGAAATTTCCGAAAAGTTTTTTTGATTTCATATTCCGCAAGAAATCTGTCGCGCATTCTCGTGTGAAATTTCATACATATGAGAAGCTGAGACAAAAAAAGGGGGCGCGTACTGCAAGAGTACGCGCCTGGGAGAGATTTTGGTGATGCAATGGAGGCATCACTGGAAAGGATAATAGGGATTAATCAGTTGTTAATACTGTTGTAGACCTTGCCGCAGATCATGTCCTTGCCGTTGTACTTGAACATTTCGGAAACAGTACACACGACATAGCCGTTCTGTGCCAGCCACGGGCAGAGGGTCTTCACTGCTTCAACAGATGCGTTCTCGGTCTCGTGCATCAGGACGACCTGACCGTTCAGAGAACCGTTCTGTGCAGCTTGCTGGATCTTCTGGATGATGCCCTGCGTGGATTCGCCTGCCCAGTCACGGGAGTCAATACCGGAGTTCGGGAACGGAGCCGGGATTGTCTGACCGACTGTCTGGCTGTATCCCAGATACGGCAGACGGACGAGATAATCTCGCTTCACGCCGAGAATCTGGTTGAGCTTATCTTTGCACTGTGTGTATTCATTCAGGATACCGGCAGAGTTTCCGCCCATCTCAGACAGATTCGTATGTGTCCAGGTGTGGTTTGCAACCTCATGGCCGCCTGCTTCAGCGGATTTGATCTCGCTTTCGTTGCTGCCGTTGATCTTGTTGCCCCAGTAGAAGAAGGTTGCGTGGAAGCCGGACTCGTTCAGAGAATTCTGGATGGACATACCGCCCTGTGCCGGACCGTCGTCGAAGCTCAGTGCAACGGTCTTCTTGCCCGCCGGAATCCAGCTGATATCAGCGGTGTTGTACCACTTGTCGCCGGGGTGAAGCGTCGGCCATTCCGCCTGAGACGGAGGCTGCGTCGTGGTTGTTGTGGTCGTGGTCGTTGTAGTAGTAGTGGTTGTCGTTGTGGTGGTCTCAGTGAGTTTCGGGTTGTAGAATGCCTGCTTGAGCAGGGAGAGGTCGTCAGCATCAATCTTGCCGTCGCCGTTCAGATCCGCAGTGTCCATAAAGAACTCTGTGTTCTCACCCATCAGGAAATCGCGAATTGCCTCCACATCCTTCCGGTCAATCTTATCATCATGGTTCACATCATACTTGCGGAACTTGCTGACAACGATTGGCGGTTCGGTTGCCTGTGCACCGGGTGCGCCGCCCTTGATCGCGTCTACATAGAACTCGCAGAGATCCGTGTCCGTTTCGACATAGATATAACGGTCGGTCGCGCCTGCCGGAATCATGTACTCCGGATTCTCCAGCACTGTCCATTCGCCGCTCGGCACGTTCGCTTCCGCAATGGAGGTGTACTGCGTGGTGCCGTCGCTGTATTGAAGGGAGAGCTTCATCTTGACGGTGTCGCCGGAATTCTGGTACACCGCGCAGGAGAACGAATAGGTCTGACCGGATTCCCATTCCGAACCGAGATCAGCAACAGCGCCGTTCCAAGCATTCGTGCGGGAACTGATATGGAGACTGTAGCTGCCTTCGTATGCCTGATCTGTGGAGCGCTCAACGCTTTCCTGTGCTCTCGGACCAAACCCGTCGTAGCCGCTTTCAAAGGATGCATCCAACATCAGGCTTGCTGCGCCTGCGCCGATGCCCGGAATGTTGACCGATGCCGCACAAATCGCGATACACATCGTCGAAATGAGAACCTGCTTTAAAGATTTCATGATAACCACCCTTTTCTTTACATATTTCTATTTGAATTGTTTTCTTATGCAACACGCACAGCAATTTGTGAAAGCTGTGCGTGTAATGTCTATTTCTCATTTGCGCTCTCTTCAGCGTTTTAAAAAAAGAGTGGAGCGCCGGCGCGAACGATTCAAACGTCCGACGCATCCACTTAGGGGGAACATATTCAGCGGTGTGATCCACACCGAAACGCCGGATCTCCGATTTATCCGGACCACTTGCAGCCGCCCTTTGCGGTCTGTGTGACTTGCTGTTATTTGCTGTCCCTTTCTATGGTTTTAGTATAGCACACTTCCGCTTAAAAAGCAAATAGGAATTCATTGATATATGATATAGGCAAATTCTTATAGAGGAGTATAAGATATATAGTATAAAGAGCGCAAACCGGACAGATATGGCATCTGTCCGGTTATATGTTGTGAATGTCAATATTTACTTGTCGTTTTTTGCGCTGTCAGACCGGTTCTGCCATCTCAATAATATCGTAATCATAAGAGAACAAATATTTTTTGCCCGGTTCCAGTTTTTCATAAACACCGGGATATGCCAGTAACACTTCAAACTTGCCGTCACGGTTGATCATGATGGATTCGACAGTACATTTGTACTCTTGGTGAAAATAGTCGTTTTCATATCCCTTTACAAATTCTGCCGTGAATGAATCTTCTTTTTGTGTGCTGCAGTCATCCGGATAGGTCATCCATGCGTCCGGTGTATAAATCCATCCGCCGGGCCTAACATTTTGAATGTCCAAAACATCACACGCTGTACCGTACTCATCCGCTGTCGATTCGCGGATGATTGCCTTTTCCGTATATCTGGTGAGCAGTGCATCTAAATCAATCCACCATCTGCCTCCCTGGTCTTTTTGTAGAAGCGTATCACTCATGTTTTCTTCCACATTGAAATCCTTGAATTCGACAGTCCATTGCGGAAGACTCTTCAGCTTGCGGCATATATCCAGCGGAAGCGTCATAATCTCCGGCGTGCACTGGTACAATTCGTAGCGTACAATGCCTTTGCTGAGCTGTTTTCCGTCGTATTCCGTAATGATATCATTGATTGAAAAACAGATATGTCCGGACAATGTGTATGAGATTTTCTCCCCCTCTGATGCCATCCGGATATTGAGTTTCTTCATCAGCGGTTCATAGCAGGCGGGATCGTCCCAGAAGTCTGCACGTTCCTTTCCCTGCAATTCCGGACGGTTCAACTGGTCAACAGTGTCCATAGTATAATGTGTCATTTCAAGCAGTGTATAGCCGGAAGCGGTTTCCTTGATGATGAATGTGAAGTCGCCGAATGCACCGCTTCCGCCGTCCTCATCTTTATATGTACCGGTTCCGGTCACGGTATAAACCGGACTGCCCTGATATGAGCCGCTTTCCTTGATATTCATATTGTCAAGCTGGCTATACCACCGGTCGATGTGCAGTTGGTTTCTGTACTGCAATGCAGAATAATTGAGATACGCGGCGAGATTCTTGTTATCGGAGACATGGTTCATGTCGCCGTTGTTTTCTCCGCATTGGACATGCAACCATTCCCCAAATGCAGCGCATGCAAATCCTGCCACGGTGCGTTTCTCGTCATCCGGTTCGGTCTGGTCAGCAGGTTCAGTCTTATTTGCGCTGCACTCTGAAAGCGGAACGACGCTGGAATCATAGCAGTAGGTCGCTTCATAGGTGCCGGTGTCAATCAGAATGAGATGATGCCTGCATCTGACCCAGACCTTTCCGTTGAAAACGCCGATCAGTTTTTCTCCCACAGCCGGATCAGTCGGTTCGTTTACATTGCCGGTGCACCACGCATTGTCCGGATTGTCCGATGTCCAGACGACCTGCGGATACTTCCAGTCCATATCGCTCTTCCAGATCGTTTTCCCGTCCTTGCTCATCGCGTAGATACCGCCGTTGAATTCTGTCTGTACGACCTGATCGAATTCTGCGTTCTGAACAATGGGATAAACGGTGGGTTCGTCTGCATCCCAGCTGCGCTTGACGTAATTTCCGTCCTGGATATAATACCTGTAATCCGGTGCCCAGGCAAGTGTTCTGTTCTCTTCTGTTCCGTTCACTGCCGCATCAAACGCTTCTTTGCTGTCAAATTCGCTTCGCTGAAGTTCTCCGTCCGGGAGCAGCTGATGAATAGACCAATAGTGTGTGACGTTGGGTGAATCATCGTTCGGATGCAGAATGTCAAATGTAAGGATATCAATGTATGAGTTTTCCTTCTCTTCATCAATGTGCAGATCCCGAATCTGTATCCAGGTGTTGACGAGACTGTATTTGGACTCATCGTAGTCCATCGTAAGGGACGGGAGCTCATATTTCAGCGTGCTGTCTCCATCCTCAGGAACCTGATAGAGCCTGATGGAATAATTCACGTTATCTCTGGCAGCTAGATAGAGATTTGATTGATCTTCGAAACAATCGGCGAAGTACTGCACATTCGTGTCGTTATCGCGTTCCTCGTCTATTTTGACGTATTGCGGATTGCTATTTGTCTGGCTTTTCCGGACTGTGATATCGTTGAGGAGGTACCAGGCTGTGAGATCCTCGGCAAGCGTATCCGGCCCGCACTGCTGGAATGTGAGCGTGCCGATGCCGCCCAGAAAATTCCGTTCAGGCATAATGCTTGTCGATTCTGTGGGTCCGTTCGTACCGGTGACTTCTGTGACTGCGGTTGTGGTGACAGAATCGCCGGGATCTTTGAGATCATTCGCGCCTTTGCTTTTGGAAATGAATACGCCGATTCCGGCACAGACTGCCGCGGCGGCAGCGATCGACACGCCTGTCAGGATAAATTGTATCGGTTTCATGGTTTTCTCCTTTCCTGTCACGCAGACGGGTTCATCCTGCTGATCGTCGGAGACGGGAGCGAGCGGTGCCGGCTTTGCTTCTTCAATCAGATCCGGCGCGATATGCTCCATCGCATCAAGCAGATGTTCGGGTTTCATAGTAATTCCTCCTCTCTGAGAAACGTCCGGAGTTTTTCGCGTGTCCGTGTCAGCGTCGTTGTGACATAGGACTCGCGGATATGCAGCTGTTCGGCAATGCTGCGCACAGATGCATGATAGAAATACCGCTGGACGAAAATGATGCGGTGCTTCTTCTTGATGCCGCGCAGAAAGCGTGTGACGGCTTCGCCGAGCATGTGCGCATCGACCTCCGCTTCGACATTTTCGCCGGAACAGCAGTCATGCAGCTCGTCGAGGATCTCCGGCACCGTATCGCCGCCGCGCCGCTGGGCATGTTCGCTGGCATAGCGGTTTCTGGCAAGATTGCGGGAGAGCGCCGCCGCGTAGGCATAGAAATTCTCCGGATGGTTCGGGGGGATCGCGTTCCAGAGATGCATCAGGGTATCGTTGACGCATTCCTCCGCATCCTGTGCGGATCCGAGAATATTGTAGGCGACAGTATAAAGATAGCCGCCGAGCCGGTTCTGCGTTTCCGCGAGCGCCTGCTCATCGCGGGAATTATACAGCGCGATGATGGAACTGTCGTTCATATCCTTTGCACCTCCTTTGTTTTGGTAACGCGCGTTCATAACGATAGACAGGAAAAGGGGAACTTTTACTACATGATTTTTGAAAATTGTATGAATATATAAATTTGAATAAAATGAAAATATATTTCTGTGCATTCATCTAAACTGCATTTTTTTTGAAAAAATCGTGTTGGGAAATGGGACGGGTTCTCGTATGCATAAATAGACATCCAATAACTCTCTTTGTTCTGTGCGTGTCCTCGGCATATTGAGAGGGCGGTAGGACACGCATCTTCTTTTTCATACCAGATGTGTTTCTGATTGAGAGGGCAGGAACACATATCTATATAACTTTTCCGTGCGAAAGGGGCCGTGAGCGCGTCAGGCAACGCGGCGGTCTCGTGGGGGCGCTGGAAAGAGGGGGAGAGGGCGCCGCGGGCAGACAGATCCGCGGCGTCCGATTTTTATATGCAGATTTGTATGTTCAAAAAAGAAAAAGTATTGCCCCTTTGTACGGTCATTATACCACAGAAGATGCAAAAAGTAAAGCGGAAGTACATTTTTTACATTGACAAATTGTCTGTAATTTGGTATGATAATACTATATTATATAGAGAGGTGTATCCTTTTGATTTTAATAACAGGGGATCTGCACGGCGAAATTGATGTCTCTAAGCTGACACACAAGGGCGCACACAGAAAAGCACTCTCCCGTCTGACAAAGGACGACTATCTTATCATTTGCGGGGATTTCGGGTTTATCTGGGACGGTTCTGCGACAGACCGCTGGTGGCTCAAATGGCTCGACTCCAAGCCTTACACAACGCTGTTTATCGACGGGAACCACGAAAACCACGAGCTGCTGGACAATTATCCGGTCAGGAAATGGAACGGCGGCGATGTTCACCAGATCATGCCCTCTGTGTTTCATCTGATGCGCGGACAGGTTTTCACGCTGCAGGGAATGAAATTTTTTACGATGGGCGGCGCGATGAGTCACGATATCGAGTGCCGCGTGGAAGGAAAATCGTGGTGGCGGCGCGAGCTTCCGAGCCTTGAGGAATATAAGACTGCCTGGCGGAATCTGGAGGATGCCGACTGGAAGGTCGATTATGTCATTTCGCACAGCATGCCGGGCTGGCTGCTGTCCGAACTGGATATGCTGGATGTGTATTTCCCGACGGAACTCAACAATTTTTTCTCCACCATATCAGAAAAGCTGACATTCCGGCGCTGGTACAGCGGTCACTATCATGTGGACGGCATTGCACCGGCACACAGACAGTACCGTTTCATTTATAATGATATTGTGCGTGTTTACCCGGAAAGTGAAAGGATCGCCGAAAATACGCGGCAGGCGGTTTGATCCGTGAGATGCATCATGCCGTAATGAGAATACTGTATAAAGGGGGCAGTTTGTGTTGAGCAATCCGCCCCCGTTTGGCAGTTTTCGGAGATTTACAGTCCGGAAATATGCCCCTACTATATAATATAAGCACGCAAAAAGGGAGGATATTATGCAGGAAACGATGATCTACGCACCGGGCTTCAACGACGCCGTTCTGCTGCGGACAATGGCGCTGCACGGAGTACAGCGGATCGGCTGCCGTGTGACGGACGACGCAGAGCTCGCGGAATTTGCACTGATGCGCAGCGGGATTTCCGTCGGGAAAACGCTGCTGGAACCGCAGGAGACTGTGCTGATGCTCGCAAAACGGATGCAGGGGACGTATTTCCGTGCATCCTCACTTGCGGATGCGGAACAGCTCGCCGCTGCATTGCATGCCGCACGGATGCTGATTCCGCGGGATGAGCAGACAGAAATGGAGCGTCTGCTGCCGAAGGGAATGTTTCCGGAGAAGAATCAGGCAGTGCTGGATGTGTACCGCGCCTACCTTGCAGATTGCGCCGACCGGGAGCGGATCGACAGCATCATGCTGATGCGCATGGCGCTGGAAAAGACGAAGCCCGGATGCATCCGCGGGACTGTGACCGTTCCGGAGACCGTACATCTGTCACCTCTGGAACAGGCGATGCTCGATCATCTGTTCGGCGCAGAGAATGTGAAGACAGTCCCGCTCGCCGCAATATTTGACCGAGAGGAGAAGCCTGCTGTTTGCGGTGACATCACGGCATGCTACGGTGCTGCAAATGAAGTGCGCCATATCCTCGCACAGATTGCGGAGAAGCAGTATCGCTTTGATACCTGCACCGTCGCCGTGACCGATCTTTCAGTCTATGCGCCGCTGTTCCGCGAAATTGCGGCGGAGTACAGCGTGCCGGTCGGAATCCGCGCAGGCATTCCGCTTCGCGAGACCGCGCCGGCGAAGCTGTTCCGGCAGGTCATGCGCTGGCAGGAGGGATTCTGCGGCACGGACGCGCTGAATGCGCTGATCTTCTGCGATTCCTTTGACTGCGCAAACGGATTTGCACGCCTGAACCTCGGCGAAGCACTGGCGGATCCGAAAACAGTCGGGGAGATGGTTCGGCTGGCCGGTGCGCTCCGTCTTTCGATGGATGCGGAGACAAACAAGGCGCGTATTGCAGCATTCCGCACAAACAGCGGTGCTGATGCGGAAACGCTGCGTCTGCTGCGCTGTGCGGAGATCGTGTTCGGCGTGTTTGAGCAGGGATATCCGGCGATTTTGCGGACATTCTCTGTACTCCGCGGCAAAGAGGACAGGGCGGCACTCAATATCTTCTGTGAGAGCGCGGAACGCTGTGCGGAGTACGGCAGTACCGACACGGAGGGCTATCTGACGGCACTGTTCGACAAGACGCTCGGCGCAGAACTGCCCGAAGCGGGCAAGGTGTTTGTGACGGATATGCAGTTTGCGCCGGAGGCGGTGCGGGAGCATATGTTTCTGGCAGGGCTGTCTGCGGACAATTTCCCCGGCAGTATTCCGGAAAATTATTATCTGCTGGATGCCGACCTGCTGGAGATTTCCCCGGAGAACGCACTGACTTCGGAACGGCTGCTGATGAACCGGAAGGCGGATTTTGAGGCGCTGGTGCGTCTGCTGTCCGCACTGGATATCCGGGCGGCGTTTTCCTATTCGGATTTCCAGTCCGCGGAGCTCAAGGATGCAAATGCTTCTTCCGTGCTGTTCGAGATCTGGGCAAAGGCGAACGGCGACATGCAGATCGGCAGCTTTCTGGATGCCGTGAAGCATGTGGGATATTTTGCGCAGCCGGTCAGCGAAACAGAGCTGACAGGGCAGGCATATCTGGCGGGAACGGTGAAACGAGGGAAGGCTGCATCGCCCGCGCTTTCCGGCAGATACCGCGGCACACGCAAATTTTCCCCGACAGCGATCGAGAAATTTCAGAAATGCGGCTATCGGTTCATGCTGGAATATCTGCTGCGGGTAAAGGTGCCGGATGAGGACGATGTGTTCAAGGTGATCCCGGAAAATGCACTCGGTACTTTGCTGCATGCACAATTTCAGCATCTTGCGGACGATCCGTCTGTTCCGCTGCCCGATTTTCTTGTCTCAGTCACAGCGGCGTTTGAAAAATATCTGGCGGGCAGACCGCCGATCCACGAGGAACTTCGGACGAAAACGCTGAACGAGCTCACGGAGATGGCGAAGAACGGCTATGCACGCATCGACCTGCATGCATCCTGCATGGCGGAACAGCAGCTTTCGGTTCTGCACGAGGCATCCGGCATCATCCTGGAGGGATTTCCCGACCGTGTGGAAACTGCGCCGGACGGGACGAAAAAGGTGCTGGATTTCAAGACGGGCAGAAGGATCAAACACGAGCCGGAGGATCCGGTCAGCTGCATCCAGACGCTGCTTTATGCCTATATGGTGGAGCATGCCGGCGCGGATGCGGGAACGGTGTCCGAGTGCAGATATCTCTATCTGCGGGAGGGTGCGGTGATCCCGTGCCAATGGGACAGCGCAGCAAAGGCGCATGTCGATTCGCTGCTGGATGCGCTGAAAACCGCGCTGGACACCGGCGTTTATCCGCCTGCGGAGGATCAGGACAAGCAGGAGTGCAAGTATTGCCCGTATGCGGCATACTGCCCGGAGAAAAAGGATTGAGGAGGATCAGACTATGACAAATCAGAGCGATCTGCTGGCAATGGACGAACGCGACAGAGAACTGATCCGCACGAATATCACCGAAAACTATTTTGTGGAGGCGAGCGCCGGTTCCGGCAAGACGACCTCACTTGTTGACCGCATGACTGCGCTTGTCAAGGCGGAGATTCCTGTGCGGCAGATCTGCGCGATCACATTCACGAAGAATGCCGCTGCGGAATTTTATTTCCGGTTTCAGAAAAAGCTCTCGGAGGAAGCCGCAAAAGAGGATAATTCTCCGCAGATCCGGAAGCTCTGCCGCGATGCGCTCAACGAGATCGACCTTGCATTTATGGGGACGATCGACGCCTTCTGCAACCTGATCCTGCATGAGCATCCCGCAAAGGGACAGATTCCCGGTGACGCGGAGCTCCGTTCCGACAATGAGATCGAACAGGCATATGCGCGGGAATATGCGAATATCGTGAACGGAGAATACAGCGATCCGGTGCTGCTGGAAAAGGCGGAGGTGTTCGCGAAGATCTTCGACAAGCCGAAAAAGCAGTTTCTGGCGCAGATGAAGCATATCACGGAGCTCCGGCATACCGTGCTGCATTATCCGGAGGACACGCTCGGCGAGGATTTTTCACGGCACCATATGCAGGAGATAGCGGATCTGGCGGCGGATCTCACGCTGCTGGCGTCTCCGGAGGGAATGGCGTTCCGGCAGACGGGCAGCAAGGATGCCGCAAAGAAGATCGAGAGCTTTGCGCTGCATCTTCAGACGGTCACGGATCCGAAAAAGTGGGATACGGCGCCGCTGGAGGTGCTGAAGACGCTCAGGGATCTGGAGGGATACCGGATTCTGCCGGATGCAGAGCCGCAGGCGCGGGGACTGCGCTGTCCGGGGCTCTTTTCGCTGGTCGAATCCGCCCGCACCAGCTACTACGAGCTGAAGATCAAATCGTTCCCGCTGTTTCAGTCGCTGTGCCGCGAGGTGTTCGGGGCGGCGTTCGGGTTCTTTGCCCGTGCCGCAGAGCCGGTTGCAGAAGCACTGCGCAGCCGCGGAGAACTGACCTATTTCGACAATCTGCTGTATCTGCGGGATATGCTCCGCGCCGATGCATCCGATCCGGAAAACGGCGGCAGACTGATCCGCTATATCACAAAGCGGCACCGCTATTTCCTGATCGACGAATTTCAGGATACGAACCCGCTGCAGGCGGAGATCTTCTTCTATCTTGCGGCGGAGCATCCCGCGGCGGACTGGCGGCGCTGTGTACCGCGTCCGGGCTCGCTCTTTATCGTGGGCGATCCGAAGCAGTCGATCTACCGCTTCCGCAATGCAGATGTGCAGTCGTTCCTGAATGTGCGTGCGCTGTTTCAGTCGCATGCGGGATGCAGAGTGCTGACACTGCGGCAGAATTTTCGCTCGGAACAGTCGCTCTGTGCGTGGTTCAACGAATGCTTCACGCAGAAAATGCCCGTGCAGACGGAAAATCAGAGTGTGTATGAGGAGATCCCTGCGGGACAGCCCTATCAGGCAGAGGCAGGGACGCTTTCCGGTGTGTTCACCTACCGGATTCAGGGCGGGCGGGACAATGAAGTGCAGGCGATCGACGTCGACACGGTCTGCCGGATTATCCGCGGTCTGACCAATCATTCCGCATACCGGATCCAGACACGCAAGGATAAAGCGCCGCGTCCCATCCGGTACAGCGATTTCATGGTGATCGGTTTCAAGAAGAACAAGTTTATTTCTTATGTGCGGGAGCTCGCGAAATACGGCATTCCGACGAAGGTGGAGGGAACACTGAAATTTTCCGACTGTCCCGCGCTGATGAGTCTTGCGGCGATCCTCAATGCGGCGGCAAATCCGTATCAGGCGGATGCGGTCTATCGCGCGTGGACATGCCCGCTGACCGGACTGACAGCGGAGGATCTGCTGACACTCCGGCAAAGGGGACTGATCCGGTTCGATCCCGCTGATCTGCCGGAGAAAATCGCGGAGACCTTTGCGGCGGATCAGCCCGATCTGCCGGATGCGGAGGAAAAAGGCAGACAGCTGGCGGAACGTCTGAACGCATTTCAGGCGGTGCTGGATACGCTGGCTGAACGGGCGAGAACGCTCTCTTTTCCGCTGCTTGTGGATGAGGCGATCCGGCGCACGGATCTTTTCGCCTATGCGGGAACGGAATATATGGAGTATCTCTGCTATGCACAGGAGCTTGTGCGCAGTGAGACCGCGAACGGGAATATCTGCAGTGCGCAGGACGGTGCGGCATTCCTCATCGGCATGATCGATGCGCCGGAGCAGGAGCGCAGCCTTGCACTGGACAGAAAGGCAGACTGCGTGCATTTTGCGAATCTGCACAAGGTCAAAGG
>JAFZPL010000124.1 GCA_017550355.1 Oscillospiraceae bacterium
CCGGCTCTACTGAGTCCACCGGCTCCAGCGAGTCCACTGGTTCCACCGGCTCTACTGAGTCCACCGGCTCCAGCGAGTCCACTGGTTCCACCGGCTCTACTGAGTCCACTGGCTCCAGCGAGTCCACCGGCTCTACTGAGTCCACCGGCTCTACCGAGTCCACCGGCTCTACTGAGTCCACCGGCTCTACTGAGTCCACCGGCTCTACCGAGTCCACCGGCTCTACTGCATCCACCGATTCTACCGCATCCACTACTGAAACCACGTCTGAAACCACCACTACCGAGGCACCGAAGCAGGAAGATGCAATCTTCGATATCGGCGAAGTCGTTGGTGTGGTCGGCAATGATGTGAAGGTTCCTGTCAAGGTCGTGTCCGATCCTGGTACTTCCGGCCTGACCATGGAATTCAAGGTTGCTGAAGGCTTCAAGATCACCGGCTATACGTGGGGCAATGCATATCCTGCAGGCAACGTCGAATGGAATGCTGAAACCTGCACGATCGTCTGGGCAGATAAGGAAGGCAAGGCAACAGTTGCTGAACCCGGCTCGACTGTTCTGACTCTGACCGTCTCCATCCCGAAGGATGCAAAGACCAGAGTTGAATATCCGGTTGAGTTCAACAAGGCTGAGCTCTCTGCAAGCGGCGAAAACGCAATCGAGCACAATGTTTCCAAGTCTACCAACGGCTGGATCATGGCAATCACGGAAGGCGACATCGTCTTCGGTGTTGGTCAGGACGAAGTCTTTGCTGGCGAAGAGGCAAAGCTCCCGATTAGCGTGATGTTTGACAAGGGCGCAACCCAGTTCGCATTTGACATCGTTCTCCCTGAGGGCATGACGATCACCGGTACCGCTTACGACGCACAGTACCAGGCAAACGGCACATTCTCCGTTACCGGCAACCGCGTCCAGTGGACCAAGAATGCTGATTCCACCTTCGTTCCGGAGCCTGCTCACACGATCCTCACGATCACTGTGGCAGTGCCGGAAACCACCGCTCCCGGCGAATACAAGGTCACTCTTGCAAACGCAGAGGCGAAGATGGGCGAAGAGGCAATGGCAACTGAGATCGTCGACGGCAAGATCACTGTTCTTGAGCCGGTCAAGGCAATCAATGTCACCGACTTCGAGATCACATTCACTGCTCCGACTCGTGAGAACTACTGGTCTCATGACACCCGTAAGTTCGGCGACGGCCAGAACGGCACCAATGACGGCCTCGTCGGCATGAAGGCACTCGTTACGGTTTACTCCTACGCAGTCAACGAGAAGAACAACCACTTCGTTGATGCAGACGGTAAGGATATCCTTGATGCGAACGGCGAACCGATGATCTACGAGGCGGGCGGCAAGTTCCCGGCAAGAGATCTCGCTGTGAAGGTTGACAAGGATATCGACGTGACTGAATTTGTCCGCTGCGCAGAAGCAGCTCAGACGCCGCAGGCAATCTGGGATGCAGCAGAGGATAAGGAAGGCACGATCAAGAACATTCAGGAACTCTCGTTCTACTTCTTCCAGGAAGAGAACGCTCCGGTTAAGCTCGGCAACGGTACCGATCCGGTACTCATGGGCACCAAGAAGATCTACATCGGCGTGAAGGGTGATATCAACCTCGACAATAAGGTCGACTCCACCGATGCAAAGCTCGCTCTTGACTACCATGTTGCAGTCCACCTGAGCCACTTCTCCGACTACCAGCTGAACGCGGATCCGATTCTTGACAGAAAGCCCAGCAAGGATTCCAACGAACAGGGTCTGGCATTCTACCTCGGTAATGTTATTTACAAAGAGGATAAGGAGCCGTACCTTGATTCCAGAGATGCAAAGGCGATCCTCGACTACTATGTCGCAAGACAGCTGACGCATCTGTCGAACTACACTTGGGTTGATGCTGCAGGATACGATTTCCTGGATGAGTTCTACCCCGGCTATTAATTGATGTAAACGGGCAGGTATTTTGCCTGCCCGTTTATTTTGTAAACCCGTTCTAAGCAAACAAAGGAGTATTCCAATGAAATTCATGAAAAAAGCTGCTGCAATTGCTTGCGGCGCTGCGATTGTCTCCGCTGTGAGCATCGCGGCAATTTCCGCCAGCGCAGAAGGCACAAACGTCATCAAGGCAGCTCAGGTCTATGCTGAGCCCGGCCAAGTCGTCGAATATGCAGTGAATCTCGAAGGCAACACCGGTTTTGAAATTGTGAACTACACGCTTGTGTATGATTCCAAGCTGAAGCCGGTCGTTACAAAAGAAGATAATAGAACAGTTCCGAAGAACAAAAGTGATGAGTACAGCGGCATGGTTTCCCTGTTTATCAATCAGGAGGATTACCTGATCGGATACGGAATGACAGCCATGAGCAAGCAGCTCGGAGACAAGGCTCTGGCGTACTTCTATTTTGAGGTGCCGGAGAACGCGGAGGACGGCGATACTTACCCGATCTCCTTCCTCACAGAAAACACTGAGCTCATTGTCGGAGACGTCAACCAGACTGTTTCCTCGGAAGCAGGCTGGATCAAGGTGAAGACAGCAGGTACATCCGATGTGACCACGGAGGCAACCACAGAAGCGACCGCTGAGGAAACGACTTCTGAGACCACCGAGGAAACAACGGCTGAGACAACCGCCGAAACCACTGAATCTTCGGATGTCGTTACAGAGGAGAGCACTGTCTCTACCGATGCAACCGTCAGTTCTGATTCGACCGACAACGGCGAGGGCACGACCACCACTTCCGCGACCAATGCGGCAACCGTGTCCACCAATGCAGGCGGCACGACCAAGCAGGGCGGCAATGGCGGTTCGACCACAAACGGCGGCAAACAGGATGGTCCGTCCGCGGGTGATGCAGGTGTCGCAATGGCAGTTGCAGGTTTGCTCGCTGCGGCAGGTTCCGCTGTTGTGTGCCGTAAGAAGCATTGATCAGCGTGAATTCATTAGAATATGCACTGATTCCGCCGCGGATGCGGCAAAAATAAGATCTGATGGGGAGGAGCGATTGTTCCTCCCCTATTTTTGTGTTTTTCAGTCGAATCCGGCAAATGCACTTGCGTTTTTTCGCGTACTATGGTATAATATAATAGGAAAAATATTGAAACTGTCTTTTTGATCCCGTCGAAATCATGTGGGAATTCGTTTTGAAGACATGTTATAGCATGGAGGCAAATATGGCATCAATCTGGAATCATCGAATCAGCATATCTCTGTTCGGAGAGGCGGAAGGCCCCGCCATCGGCGTTGTGCTGGATAATATCCCGCCCGGGGAATACGTGAATATTGAAGAGCTTGCGAAGTTTATGACACGGCGCACGCGCTCGCTGTTTTTGCCTGACGATCCGAACCATCAGCGTGAGCAGTTGGATTTTCCGCAGGTGCTGTCCGGTCTCATCAACGACCGCACAACGGGTTCGCCGCTCTGTGCGTTCCTGAACAACCCGCGCGGTATGCAGCAGGTCGATCTGATGCAGCTTTCGCGTGTCGCACGTCCCGGCTGTGCGGATTACACAGGTGCAATGCGTTACCGCGGCTTTGCGGATATGCGCGGCGGCGGACATCTGTCCGAGCGCATGACCATCCCGCTGTGCTTTGCCGGTGCGGTCTGTCAGCAGATGCTCGAACGGCGAGGTATTTATGTGGGCGCGGTTATCACGTCCGTCCATAACATCAAGGACAAGCCGCTTTCTTCCACAAAGATCACGAAAGAGGATATTCTCCGTATCCGTTCCCGCAGATTCCCGACAAACGATCCGGAAAAGGGACGCAAAATGCTTGCGGATATCCAGAACGCGATGGCAGGCGGTGAAACGCTGGGCGGAACGATCTCCTGCTATGCGGTCAATGTACCGGCGGGCATTGGCTCTCCGATCTTTGAGGGACTTGAAAATTCCATCGCACAGCTGATTTTTGGCATTCCGGGCGTGCGCGGTCTGGAATTCGGCGCGGGCTTCAACACGGCAAAAATGACAGGCAGCCAGTGCAACGACGAATTCTATGTCGATGAGCACGGCCATGTGCTCACGAAAACGAACCATCACGGCGGCATTCTCGGCGGAATTTCGTCCGGTATGCCGATCAGCCTCTCGCTTGCGATCAAGCCCGCTGCGATGATCTCCAAGCCGCAGACCGGCGTGGACTATTCGTCGCTCTCCAATGAGGTGATCCAGAGCGCAGAGATCTCACATCCCTGCATGGTGCCGGATGCGGTTCCGTCCGTTGAGGCGGCAGTCTGCATCGCGCTGGTTTCGCATCTGCTCGATTATCCGAATTTTATCTGATCCGTGACAGATCGGAGGAACGGCATGGATTACGAACTTTTCCCGTCTAATGCGGAACAGATGCCGGAGGAGATACCCGGCCAGCTTTCCCTGATCCCGGAAAAGCCGCGTCAGCCGAAGCTCAGTGAGCAGCGCATCGGTTTGCAGTATGCGACACTGGAATCGCCCGTTCTGGACGATCCTTCGCGCATCTGCATTTTGATCTGCGATATTCTCAAGCATTTTGACGGCTGTATGCCGGAGCAGTGGATCTATGATATCATGCTGAAAAGCTGCGGCATCACCTTCTTTATTTACAGCGAGGCAATCGGCTTTCTGACTGACAACGGCTCGATTGTGCTGGAACAGAACAACCGGCATGAGGACGTCTATTATCTCACGAAAAAAGGACTGCGCTGTGCGGACGATCTCCGCAAGCTTGTGCCGAAGCTCTTCCGCGATCAGGTCATGCTTGCGGCGCTGAAATACGCTTCGCATCAGAAGGCGCTCCGCGATCTGGAGGTCTCCTATGAGCCGCAGGATTCCGGCTGCGCGGTCTGTCTGCGTTGTATGGATCAGGCGCGGGAAATGTTTTACCTGCGGATTCAGGCGCCGACGGAGGAATCTGCCAAACTGCTCGGCGAGAAGGTTTTGCTGAATCCGGCGGGCTTTTTCGGGCGCATCCTTGATCTCGCGCTGAACAACGAGGAAGAAGAATTTGACCTCTCTGATAATTGACAGGGTATTTTTCTGCGGAAACGGTTTATAATGCTGATTTGCACGGATATGGCTTGCTTTTTTTGCGGGGATTTGCTATAATAGGAGCAGAATGCAATTTTGAAAGGGGAAACCATATCCATGAAAAGCAAAAAGATTTCCGCAGCGGTAATCTCGTGCGCTGCGACGGCAGCAATGCTTTCGCTGACGGTATTCGCAGACGATGCGGCACAGCAGCAGCAGGTCTCCGGCTGGCAGCTGCTCGGCAGCCTCTGGCCGTTTGCGGCAGCGCTGGTGCTGATGTATCTGCTGATGTTCCGTCCGCAGCAGAAGCGCGAGAAGCAGGCACAGATGATGCGTGATAATGTGCGTGTCGGCGATGAGGTCTGCACGGCAGGCGGTCTGGTCGGCATCGTCATCAAGGTGAGCGACGACACGGTCGTTCTGGAAACCGGCGGCGAGCGCAGCAAGATCCGCGTAAAGAAGTGGGCGATCCACGAGAACATCACGCAGATGGAGGAAGCAGCAGCCGCGGAGAAGGAACGCAAGGCAAAGCGTGCAGCAGGCATTGCAACTGCGGCAGCGGATGACGATAAGAAAAAGAAAAATTCTGACGATTAAGAAACAACCGATGAGAGCGAACAGGTTCTCATCGGTTTTTGTTTTTGGAACAGGCGCATTCTGGCTATGAATTATGCAGAAAAGTGCTATACAAACCGCAGTGTCTGTGCTATAATGATGATAGGTGCATCATGCGAAACGACTGCACCGCAATCAGATATAGGGGGAATTTCATATGAAACAGAAAAAAAAGCGCCTCACCGCAGCTGGTGCGGCGGGTATCCTAACGGCGGCATTTCTGCCCGTGTTCCCGTCGGTTCATGCGGCAGGCACAACGCTGACCGTCGGCAAAAACGGCGATTACAAGACCGTCTCTGCGGCATTGCAGGCGGCGGCAGCGCTCAATCCGACAAGCGAATCCTCACGCGTGACCGTTGCGATCGAGCCCGGCACATACCGCGAACAGCTTCTGATCAACACGCCCTATCTCACGTTCATCAACAGCAACCCGTCCGGCGGCGACGTGACGCTGACCTGGTATTACGGCATCGGCTATCAGTATTACTCCGCCGCGAGCAGCGGCTATTATAACGAAAACGATGCCCGCGCAAAATCTGCCAAGGGCAAGGCACAGCGCTGGGGAACGGCGACCAGACTGCAGTCCGGCGCGAAATATTTCCGTGCGGAGAATATCCATTTTGAAAACTCCTTCAATCTCTATGTCACGGATGAGGAGCTTGCGGACGGCGTGGAGGTCACGGGCGAATCGCAGACGACTGTGCGCTATAAGGGACTGGATGTGACGGCGAAATCGACAACGGAACGCGCCGCGGCAATGTGTGTGGAGGCGGATTTCTGCGAATTCTGCCACTGCAATTTCACCAGTTCGCAGGATACGCTCTACACCGCGAATCCCGCATATTTTAAAGAGTGCAAAATCCAGGGCAACACCGACTACATCTTCGGCAGCGGCGATGTGGTGTTTGATACCTGTGAGCTTTGCTTCGGCGGCTATTCCGATAACGCGGCGGGCGGCTATATCACGGCAGCGCGTGCGCAGACAAACGGCTATCTCTTCTGGAACTGCAATGTGACGGCGAATCCCGGCAAAAAGGTTGGTGCGGGATTTTTCGGCAGACCGTGGAAGGATACAGCACATGTTTTATTTTATAACACAACGCTTCCTTATGAGGGTATCATTCAGGGCGCAGGCTGGACGAGTATGAGCGGCGTCGATCCTGCGGCAGCGACCTTCCGCGAGTATCACACCACCGTGAACGGCAATCCGGTCAACACCGGCAGCCGTGTCCGTGGAACCGTGCTGAACAGCTGCAACGCGACGCGCGAACAGTATTTCGGCAGCTGGACGCCCTATTATCTCAGCGGCAAGATCGTCGAGACGGGCGCAAAAATGGACACGACACAGCAGTTTTATATCCGCAATCTGAAAAACGGGCTGTATCTTGCCCATACCGGCGAAAATGCGTATCTGACAGGCCGCGAGGAAGCCTGCGCATGGCAGTTTGTTGAGGCGGGCGACGGATACTATTATATTGAAAACGATATGGGTGCGGAACAGCGTTTTCTGGTGACGGATGCGGACAATATCGGTGTGACCGGAGAAAAGCAGTCTGCGGAACCGGTCAAGGCGGTCGGTTCATCCGCGGGAATGGAATTCCTGCTCAGGAGTGCAGAGGATAAACACTGTCTCGCGTCCGGCGGCGGGGAAAATGTCGTGCAGACAGAACGCAGCGGCGATCAGGAACAGCACTGGGAGCTGGTCCCGAAGCTGACGCCGCTGACCGGTAAATATATCAAGGAACTGTATGTCTACGACCGCAGCCACGCAAGCGCGTGGTCAATCGCGGAAAATGCGAAAAACGGCGATCTCGTGTTCGGCGACCGCGACGTGACGCTGCTGAATCTGCCGGCGGAGCTTTCCGATGCAGAATATATCCGGACTTCCTGCGACTCGAAAAATTACAAGGATAACCTCGCAGAGCTGACCGCGGCGAATGCAGTGACCGTCTATGCGGCGATGGACACCCGCGTCGATCCGCTGCCCGCATGGCTCTCCGGTTGGACGCAGACCGCGCTGACCTTCGACAACACGGGTGAAGTGCATTTTCTCTGCTATGCAAAGACGCTTGCTGCGGGTGAATCGGTTGTGCTCGGCGCAAACGGGCAGTCTTCCTACTGTGTGAATTATGCCGTGTTCGTGAAGCCGATGCCGCAGCAGACCACCTCGGAAACCACCGTTACCACGACGACTGAAACAACAACTGAGACGACCGTGAACGAAACGACTGTCACGGAATCTTCCGCCGAAACTGCGGAGACGGCTGTTTCGGCAACGCTGGCGGGCGATGTGAACTGCGATGGCAAGGTGACTGTTTCGGATGCGATCCTGCTTGCACGCATTGTTGCGGAGGATACCGCGGCAAAGGTATCGGAGACCGGCATGCTGAATGCAGAGCTTGACGGCGTCACCGGGCTTTCTTCCGACGATACGATCCGGCTCCTGAAACAGATCGCAGGGTTGAACTGAGCGCATAAAAGAAAACGGACAGGCTTGTGTGCCTGTCCGTTTTTGGTGTGTTATCCTGCGAGGAACGATGCGAGCGAGACAGCATCCTTGCTGTCGGTCTTGCCGTCCTGATTGAAGTCTGCGAACTGCTCCGCCTTGCTGTCGGCGAATTTGTTCAGCAGTCCCTGCTTCAGGAGGGAAAGGTCGCGGGCGTCGATCGCGCCGTCCTTGTTCATGTCGCCGTAGAGGATATCCTCCGTCGGGATCGCAAGCGCGATGCGGTCGATGGACGGTGCATTGCCGTTATTATAGAGCTTGACGGTGTTCTTGCCTGCATTCAGCTTCACCTGTACGCTTGCCGCACGGACACCGCTCCAGTCGTTCTTGTTTGCATAGCAGTTGTCGATCTGCGCTGCCAGTGTGCCGTTGACGTCGATCTTGAGCGAGCGCGGTTCGCCGGAAACATAGTACACACGGAGCGTATATTCGCCAGCTGCCGGTGCTTCCACATTTTCAAAGGTCACGCTGCCGTTGTTGTTGCCGCCGATGTAACCGACATAAGCGGAGTTCGAGCAGTATTTCGCATTCTTGCCGGATGTAATGGATGCATTGTTTGCGAGCTTGGCATTTTCAGCCTCGTAGAATTTGTAATTGGAATACGGGGTGGTCAGCTTCATATTGCCCTTGGTCAGCTTGATCGCACAGCCGCCGTTTTTCATGAGCTTCTGGGTAATGGTGTCCGCCTTGGTCAGTCCGGTCTGCACAGTGACTTCCACTGCGCTGCCGTTTGCATTGTCGTGGAAGATGTAGGCGTTGTATTTGCCGTCATCTGTGATGAGGTCGGAGAGCTTGATCTCAATGGTGCGTTCGGCAAGTGTCATCGCGCCGATGTACCAGTCATCGCCCTTTCTGCGGGCGGTCACATTGTGGGACATCGGTCTGCCGTCGATCACATGCATATCGTCCCATGCAACCGGGATATCATTCAGCATCGGCAGTGCCGGAGAGCCTTCGTAGGTGTAGACAGAGTGTGCGAAATGCTGCACGCCGGATTCGATGGTCACAGCGTCCGCGAGACAGAATCCCGCCGTTGCGCCGATGCCGTATACCGGGATGCAGGTCGGAGTGAAGTCCGCAGAGCCGATCACGTTGCGGATGAAGGTGTAGGAAACGCGGTTTGCCAGTGCGGGGGATTCAAACCATTTGTAATACTCGGTGCCGTTGATCGCCTCAAAGGAGATCACGTTCGGGTAGGTGCGTGTTTCGCCGCGCGGAACGGTGCAACCGTGGAACAGCACCATCAGCTTGTTCTTCGCCGCGATATCCATGCAGAGGTACATCTGCTTCATGGTTTCCTGCGTGTCGGATTCGTAGTAGTCCACCTTCACGCCCTTGACGCCCAGACCGGATACGCGCTCAAATTCACGCTTGATGGTTGCTTCATCCAGCAGCGAATAGTAGGGATATGCGGGATTGCCCTTGCTGTCCTTATAGCCGTTATGGCCCTTGTTGTTGACGCCGTACCAGAGCCAGATGTCGATGCCCTTTTCCTTGCCGTAGTCGCAGAGCTCCTTGATCTTCTTTTCGGAATCGTCCCAGAGCGCCCAGCCGAAGTCGACGCAGACACTCGTCCAGCCGTTTTCTGCGGCAAAATCAATGTATTCCTTCTGCATGTGGTATTCGACCGGAGAGTCGCCGCCGCTCGACCACCATGACCATGCCACTTTGCCCGGCTTGATCCACGAGGTATCTTTGAGCACGGAGGGCGGATTCAGATTGAGAATGAGGTCGCTGGAAGCCATCTGGTCAAGCGAATCACCGATGACAACCGCACGCCACGGCGTTTTCCAGTTGCCCTGCATCGTGATGCCTTCAACCTTGACGCCGCCCTTGAAGTGCATGCTGTGATAATTGCCGTTGAACTGGATCGCACCGGCGCAGTAAGGGTTCGGATCGTTGAATACGCCCGCTTCGGAGACGGTCACCCAATACTGATTTCCGATTACTCCGGTATACGGCACGGAGTAAGTGGATGATGTTTCATTGTTCCGATCTTTCGGGACTTCCACATAATCATATTCATAGGTTGCATTCGGCCAGTTGCCCCAGAAGGTAGAATTGCCGGGGAAATTCACCTGCGTGACTTCATTCTTAATGGTCGCGCCGTGATTGAGATTATAGCGCACGCCGACGCCGTCATCATAGGTGCGCATTGTGACCGTCAGGATGCTGTCGCCCTTTGTCAGCGAGAAAACAGTTTCATTGTAATGATTCAGAATATGGGTATGCTTGCCGGTCGGCATATCGTATTCTTCCCGGACGGTCTGCACAGTTGCGTCGGGTGCGGTATCCGTCACAAATCCGGCGGAGAGATCCTCCGTGGTCGTGACAAATCCGAGCTTGGACGGCAGAACGACTGCATCACCGTTCTTCTCACAGGAATAATAGTAGGAACCGCGGGCATCCGTCCAGAACTTCGTCACGAGTGAGCCGTCCGGCGAAACGGTCTGAAGCGACGGAACACTGGTGACAGCCGTGCCGTCGGGCGCGGTGCTGTTCTCCGGTTCTCCGGAGACAGGCGCCGCAGGTTCTGTGATCGTATCCGCTTCAAAGGTGTAGCAATAGAGCGGATCGTTCGGCAGAGATGCCGCCTGTGACGCCGTCAGCACGTAATCATACAGCATGACGTCGTCGACTCTGCCGTGGATATCCGCATCATTATAGAGCGAGTGCCCGATGCCGTTGTACGTATAATTTTTCAGCAGACTTTCGCCGAACAGGTTCTTGCAGACTGTGCTCAGATAGCCGGAGGTTTCGCTTTCTTCAATCGTCAGTGCCTTGCCGTCCAGATAGTAGACTGCGCCGGACGGGGCATAAGTGACGGTGAGTGTGTGCCATTTGGTATCGGGCGCCGCGGAAAGCGTGAAGATGGAGCGGTGCGCCTTGTCGTTTTCGGTGGCATCGCCCTTGCCTGCGAACACGCTTGCGCGGAATGCCTTTTTGTCGTTCAGGTCAACGGACAGATCCGGCGAGGAATAGCCGCTGGTGTTGCCCGAACCGAGCGGCACTGCCGCAAACTGGAACAGGCGCGAATAGCTCTTGGAATCGCTTTCCAGCTGGAATTTCATGGAGAATGAGAAGCCGTTCTTACAGCTGTCTCCGAACCATGCCGGCAATTGCAGCCAGCTTGCGCCGAAGCTGCCGCCGCCGAGCTCCAGCACGTCTGATTTGAGTGTGCTGTCGTTGACGACCTTTGCCGCACTGCCGCGGATGGTCGCGTCGCCCTTTCCGCTGCCCTGATTGGCGACTGCCGCATTGGTATACCGCACAGCTGCTGACGCTGTGGACGGAAAGTGCAGTCCGCCGGTTTGTACGAGCATCATCACTGCTGCCGCAGCAGACAATGTCCGCAGCCGATCTCTCTTTTTGCTCATTGAAGATCCCTCCTAAAAATAAAAACAATCTTTCGGAGCTGACAGCTGCTTTTCTGCATGTCTATACAGCCCCATTCTTATTGTACTATATGATACGCTTTATATCAAGAAATAAAACACAGATTTCATGTATATTCTGAATCTCTTTTTGTACTAGTTCGCGAGTTTCGAGCAACATTGTTGCAAAATTGATGAGAAATGTGCTATAAATCTGCATATTGTTCGTTGATGTACGTACAAAAAACTGTTATAATAATCATGGAGGCGTACAGGCTCTGAGCAGTACAGACAATGTGCCTCCCCAGAAACTATATAAAGCTATGTTAAATAGCTAAATCTTCACTCAAGGGGGTCCTCTCATGAAAATGCATCTCAAAAAGACAGCGGCTGCGCTGTGTGCAGCAGTCATGACCGCGGCGATCGCTCTGCCGATGCCGCTCACCACCACGATCCCGGCCTTGGCCGTGACCGACTCCGATCCCGATCTGATCCTGCATTACGATTCGCCTGCCGGCACGAAGCTCGGCGACAATGCGTGGGACAACGGCGATTCCTTCTACAAGGCGCTCCCGATCGGCAACGGACGCATCGGCGCGATGGTTTACGGCAACTGTCCGACCGAACGCTTTGACCTGAACGAATCGACGTTCTGGAGCGGCAATCCCGGTTCCAACAACAGAATCGTGTCCTCTGATACAATGGAGCATGCATGGCAGCAGATGCTTGCCGGCGATTATCCCGGCGCGGACGGCACCATCGGCATGAATATGATCGGCGGCGGTATGGCAAAATTCCAGTCCGTCGGTACGCTCAATCTCGATACCGGACACCGCGATGTTGCGGGCTATGAACGGCATCTCGACATGAACACCGGTGTCTGCGGATGCACCTATTCCGCGGGCGGCAGCCAATACGTGCGGGAAAGCTTTGTCTCCCATCCCGATCAGGTCATGGTCACGCGCATTTCGTGCAGCAGCGCGGGCGGTGTTTCCCTGACGGCATCCTATGACTGCTCCCTCACGGGACAGTTCTCCGTGGAAACCGACGGCAATGACACGCTCGTCATGAACGGTCACGGCGACGGCTCCAACTTTAACCCCGGCTCGATCCACTTCTCCACCCGCACCAAGCTGATCCCGACCGGCGGTACTGTTTCGGCAGGCGGCGGCAAGGTGACTGTGCAGGGTGCGGATTCCGTGCTGATCCTGACATCTGTCCGTACAAATTTCATCGACTATGAAACTGTCAACGGCGATGAGAAGGGCAATGCAGCCAAAGACCTTGCGGCGGCGGCATCGAAAACCTATGATGAGCTCTATGCTGCATATGAAGCGGATTATACAGAGCTGTTCAAGCGCGTGGACGTTGAACTCGGCGGCGACGGCTCCAACAATAATACATCTATTCCGAAGCGCATTGCGGAATTCGGCAGAAACAACGATCCGAAGCTCTGTGAAGTGCTGTTCCAGTACGGCAGATATATGACCATCTGCGCGTCCCGCGACTCCGAACCGATGAATTTGCAGGGCATCTGGAATAAATTCCGCAATCCGGCCTGGGACTGCAAATATACGACGAATATCAACTACGAAATGAACTACTGGCCGTCTCTCACGACGAATCTGGAGGAGTGCTTCCGCCCGTTCGTTGAGAAGGCGAAGTCGCTGATGAAGCAGGGCAATCTGACTGCCCGCGAGGTCTACGGCGTTGCAAACGGCTGGGTAGTGCATCACAATACGGATATCTGGAACCATACCGGCCCGATCGACGGTGCATGGGGCATGTGGCCGACCGGCGCAGCGTGGATTTCCGATATGCTCTATGATGCGTACAACTTTAATCAGGATGAGGAATATCTCGCGGAGGTTTATCCGGTCATCAAGGGTTCCTCCGATTTCCTGAATGCAATTCTGCGCAAGGCAACAATCGACGGACAGGAATATGAGGTCGTATTCCCCAGCACATCGCCGGAAGTCAATGCACCGGCAGGCAGCGGCGGAAAAGGCGCGGCTTGTGCATACGGCATTGCAATGGATAATGCGCTGACAAGAGCACTGTTTCGCGATACGGTTTCTGCGGCGGAAGCACTCGGACTGGACGCAGAAAACAATACGGTGCTGCGTCAGAAGATGTCCGCCGTCAAGCCGGATACGATCGGCAGCTGGGGACAGATTCAGGAATGGGCATACGACTGGGACGACAAGGGCGAAAAGAACCGCCATATCTCCCACATGTACAATCTCTTCCCGGGTGAGGTTATCAGCAAGGGCAATACGCCGGAGCTTGCGGCGGCAGCGGCAACGAGCCTCAATGCCCGCGGCGACGAAGGCACAGGCTGGTCCGAGGGCTGGAAGCTGAACTGCTGGGCGCGTCTTGAGGACGGCGCACATGCATACAATGTGGTCAAGCTGCTGGTTTCGCCGGTCGATAATTACGGCAGACTCTACGACAACCTCTGGGATGCGCACCCGCCTTTCCAGATCGACGGCAATTTCGGCTTCACATCCGGCGTCGCAGAAATGCTTCTGCAGAGCCACGGCGACGAGATCAAGCTCCTGCCGGCACTGCCCGAACAGTGGAACACCGGCCATGCCTACGGTCTCTGCGCACGCGGCGGCTTTGAGGTCAGCCAGGACTGGGAAAACGGCAGCCTCATCAAGGCGAAAATTTACTCCAAGACCGGCAATGTCTGCACTGTTTCGTATCAGGGACAGACGATCACATTCCCGACCGAAAAGGGCAAGACCTACATCCTCGACGGTATGCTCGAATTTGCAACAGACGACGGCGATGTCATGCGCAATGTTGCACGCAATAAGACCGCGGCAGCATCCGAAGGCGAAGCAGCATCGGCAGTCGACGGAACCGAAGGCAGCGTCTGGACAGCCAAGGGCGCAGGCTGGGTATCCGTGGATCTCGGCAAGGAATACCAGCTCGGACGCTGGGTTGCAAAGCTCGGCGGCGTCTCCGGCAAGATCGCACAGAACGCACGCGATTTCCGTCTGCAAATCTCCAAGGACGGCGAGACATGGACGGATGCGGACGTCGTTTCCGGCAATACGCTCACGACAGTCGGCAGAAATCTCAAGAGTGTGACCACGCGTTATGCAAGAGTGCTCTTTGATACGCCGGCACAGACCGACAACGGCGATTCCTCCCTCGCTGAGCTGGAGCTCTGGGGCGTTTCCGATGAACCGGAGCCCACGCGTTCGGCATATGAGCTGATCGAAGCGGAGACCTATGACCGCCAGATGGGCGTGCAGATCGAAGTGCTCGAAACGGGCGGCAAGGACGTCGGCTTTATTCAGGACGGCGACTATATCGCATTCCGGAATATGGATTTCGGTGCCGGCGCTGAGACCTTCACAGTCAATGCGGGCAGCGAAACGGAGGGCGGTACGATCTCTCTGCGGCTCGATTCCCCGACCGGCAAGGAGATCGGCTCCTGCAAGATCACCGGCACGGAGGGCTGGACGGACTTCAAGGAATTCACATGCAATGTGAAGGATGCTGAGGGAACCCATACGCTCTATCTGGTGTTCGGCGGCGACGACGGCTTCCTTATGAATCTGGACAGCTTCAAATTTGCGACGACCATTCCGCAGACCACCGCAGCCTCCACATCAGCGACGACAACGGCATCTTCGGCAACGGAAACGACAGCATCCTCTGCGTCGGAATCCGGTTCTGCTTCCGCAGCAACGAAGAGAAAGCCCGGCGACGTGAATGAGGACGGCAAGATCACGGTCTCCGATGCGATCCTGCTCGCGAGAGTTGCGGCAGAGGACACCGGTGCAAAGATTACCGATCAGGGCAAGATCAACGGCGATATCGACGGTACAGAGGGCATCTCCACCGGCGATACAACGGTGCTGCTCAAACTCCTTGCGGGTATCATCACTGAGGCAGACCTCAAATAAACGCACAAAACCGCGTGTACCGGAAAGGGTACACGCGGTTTATGTTTTTTCAGCTCAGTCTGCACTTGAAATCCTCGTAGCCGAATTGCCGGATGATCTCACAGTCGCCGTTTTCATGCTGCGTCACGATTGCCGGCAGCGGCATGCCGTTGAAGGTATTGTTCTTCACCATCGAATAGATCGCCATATCGCAGAATGTGAGCCGGTCGCCGATCTGAATTTCGCGGTCAAAGCTGTAATCGCCGATGATATCGCCCGCGAGACAGGTACGCGCCGACAGCCGGTAATCATACGGCTTTTCGCCCTTTTCGCCGGATTCCGCAAGCGGCGGACGGTAGGGCATTTCCAGTACATCCGGCATATGACATGCCGCAGATGCATCCAGAATCAGAATTTTGATATCATTTTCAACAATATCCATTACCGTTGTGTCAAGATAGCCCGCATTGAGCGCGAATGCTTCGCCCGGTTCCAGATAGACAGTCACGCCGTATTTTTCACGGATATCTTTGATCAGCGAAATCAGTGCAGATACATCATAATCATCACGCGTGATATGATGCCCGCCGCCGAGATTCAGCCACTTCATCTGCGGGAGAAATTCGCCGAAATTTTCTTCAAAGGCGTGCCATGTGGTGATGAGGTCGTCTGCATTCTGCTCACAGAGCGTGTGAAAATGCAGACCTTCCACGCCGGAAAGCAGATCGGGACGGAAATTCTTCCGCGTGACACCGAGCCGCGAACCGGGCGCACAGGGATCATAGATCGCGTGGCCGCCCTGTGTGGAGCATTCCGGATTGACGCGGATGCCGACAGAAACACCCGCTCTTTCCCAGACGGGACGGTATTTCTCAAGCTGTGTGAACGAATTGAAGCTGATATGGTCGCAGATGCGGCAAAGCTCCTCGAATTCCGCCAGTTCAAATGCGGGCGAAAAAACGTGATTTTCCTTGCGGAATTCCTCTGCACCGAGACGCGCTTCATACAGTCCGGAAGCCGTTGTGCCGCTGACGTATTCCGCCATCATCGGATAGAGCGCGAAGCACGAAAACGCTTTCTGCGCAAGCAAAATATGCGCCCCCGATTCCTGTTCCACATGCCGCAGAAGCTCCAGATTGCTCCGGAGCTTCGCTTCATCCATGATATAACAGGGCGTGGGCAGATCCTGCCGCCGCATTATTCCACCGTCTTGGGGTTCTCATCCACCACCCACGGCAGACCCCACTTGTTGAGCATATCCATGAAGGGATCCGGATCGAATTCCTCAATGGTCTTTGCGCCGGCATTGCGCCATGTGCCGTTTGCGACGAGTGCCGCGCCGATCATTGCTGGAACGCCGGTCGTGTAGGAGATCGCCTGCGAGCCGAGCTCCTTGTAGCATTCCTGATGGTCGCAGACATTATAGATGTAGATGGTCTTTTCCTTGCCGTCCTTGATGCCCGTGAAGATGCAGCCGATGTTCGTCTTGCCGACGGTGCGCGGGCCAAGCGATGCGGGATCCGGCAGCAGTGCCTTCAGGAACTGAATCGGGACGATCTCCGTGCCGTTGAAATTGATCGGTGTGGTGGAGAGCATACCGACATTTTCCAGACACTTCATATGTGTGAGGTAGCTCTGACCGAA